>NZ_NFHK01000004.1:0-122566 GCF_002161315.1 Faecalibacterium sp. An77 | reverse complement strand
GGTGGGCGGGTTTGCAAATCATTCCACCGTGACGCTCTTGGCCAGATTCCGGGGTTTATCCACATCGCAGCCCCGCAGCACGGCCATATAATAGGCAAACAGCTGCAGCGGCACAATCAGCTGAAGGGGCATGAAGATATCCTCGTATTCGTCCAGACGGACGATATAGTCGGCAATCCCCTCCGGCACCACCGCATCCTTTGTGGTAAACAGCAGCACCTTGGCGCCGCGGCTCTTGGTCTCCTTGGCGTTGGAGAGGGTCTTTTCATAGACATTGTGCTGGGTGGCCAGGGCGATCACCGGTACCCCGTCGGTCACCAGGCTGATGGTGCCGTGCTTGAGTTCTCCCGCCGCATAGGCGTCGGAATGAACATAGCTGATTTCCTTCAGCTTGAGGCTGCCCTCCAGGGACAGGGAGTAGTCGAACCCCCGCCCAATGAAAAAGCAGCTCTGGGTATTTACAAACAGGCTAGCCAGATATTTGATATACTCACAGTCATCCAATCTAGGCTTGACGACTTCCGGCGCCCGCTGAAGCTCGGCGGTGTAGTGGCGGGTTTCGGCCTCGTCCAGGGTACCGCGGGCATAGGCCAGCCGCAGGGCGAACAGGTACAGCACGCACATCTGGACCATGTAGGCCTTGGTGGAGGCCACCGCAATTTCCGGCCCCGCGTAGGTGTACATGACGTAATCTGCCGCCCGTGCAATGGAGCTGCCCACCACGTTGACGATGGCCAGCACCGGCACACCGCGGCTCTTGGCCAGCTTGAGGGCCGCCAGGGTGTCACTGGTCTCTCCCGACTGGCTGATGATGATCACCAGGTCCTCGGGGCTGAGGATGGGGTCCCGATAGCGGAACTCACTGGCGATGTCCACCTCCGCCGGCAGGCGGGCCAGCTTTTCGATGGCAGCCTTACCCACCATGCCGGCATGCATGGCGGTGCCGCAGGCCACCAGATGAACCCGCCGGATGGCGGCCAGCCGCGCGTCGGTCAGGTCCGGGATGCGCAGGTCCGGCATTCCCTGCTCCACCCGGGGCCCCACAGTGGCGGCAATGGCGGCGGGCTGCTCGTTGATTTCCTTGAGCATAAAGTGGGGGTATCCGCCCTTTTCGGCGGCCTCCACGTCCCAGTCGGCGGTGAGGCGTTCCCGCTGGACCGGCTGCCCCAACTCGTCATAGAAGGCCACGCCGTCCGCCTTGCAGACCACCATGTCTCCTTCTTCCAGGACGCTGTAGCTGCGGGTGTATTTCAGGATGGCGGGGATATCCGACGCCAGGAAGTTCTCCCCTTCCCCGTAGCCCACAATCAGGGGGCTTTCCCGCCGGACGGCGAACAGGGTATCGGGGAAATCCCGGAACAGCACCGCCAGGGCGTAGCTGCCCCGGACCCGGGCCAGGGCCTCGGTCAGGGCTTTCAGGGGCTCGCCCTGGTAGCAGCTGTCAATCAGTTTGACCAGGACCTCGGTGTCGGTCTCGCTGACAAAGGTATAGTTTTTGGCCTCCAGCATCTCTTTCAGGGCGCCATAGTTCTCGATGATGCCGTTGTGGACGATGCTCACATAGGGGGTGGAATGGGGATGGCTGTTGACGTCGCTGGGTTCTCCGTGGGTGGCCCAGCGGGTATGGCCGATGCCGCAGTGGCTCACCGGCAGTCCTGCGGCGGTTTCCTGGGCCAGTTTGGCCCGGAGCGCGGTCAAACGTCCCTTGGTCTTGACCACCCGAATGGCGTCGGGGGTTTCCAGGGCCACCCCGGCCGAATCATAGCCGCGGTACTCCAGTTTGGTCAGACCATCCAGCAATACGTCCTGGGCGCAGCGGGCGCCCACATAGCCTACAATGCCACACATAAGCAAAACACCTCCATGGCCGGCACGCCCTCTGTTTTCAGGGCCTGCTCAGCCTCCCAGGGGGGCCAGAGACCGCCCCTACGATTGTATTCACGGTATGGCTTGCTTTGAAGAGATCTGTTGCGGTATTGCTGCCGTTTTTTGCTCTTCTCTCTCGGCTGGTACAGCCATCAGCCGGAAGAACATCCGCCGAATCTTTCGATGATCCTTCCCCTCGTCACCCTCACGGCTGTCACCCGCGTGGCCCGGCGCTTTTTGTCAACTGAAAGTACACATTCCTTCTTTCCATCCTGTTTGTATTTTATCGTTTCCCCAGCATCTTATGAAGCCGGGGCTGCCACACCAGCCGGTACAGCCGCAGCAGATTGGCCAGAGCCCGGTCGAACAGCAAAAAGGCCACATTTCCGATCAGCAGGGTCACCGCCGCCATCACCAGGGCTGCGGCCTGCAGTTCATCGGCCATCTGCCCCCCGGGGAAAAACACCAGCAGCACCCCGTACAGCACCAGGACCGAACCGTTGCAGAGCAGCAGTTTGGCCCCCACCCGCACCACGGCGGGCCGCAGGCGGTCCAGCCGGGATTTCACCAGCGGGTAATACCCCAGCAGCGCCACAAAGAACAGGGCCGTCTCCTTGTCGGGGACAAAGAACAGCCCCAACAGGCTGGCGGCCCCGTAGGTGGTCCAGGCGTAGCGCGAACCGCATTCCTCGTTCACCACCCCTATGAAAATGCCCCCGGCAGCGGGGGCAATGAACATGGCGACGGGAATGATGGCCCCCAGGAGCATCAGCACCACCGAGAAGGCCACAGCCATCCCGCACAGTGCAATCGACCAGCTCGGATTTTTGCGTTGTTTCATGAAGGAAGCTCCCAATTCAGATCCCAGGAGCCGTGCTCCAGGGGGTCCACGGTATCCCGCAGGCCCAGGATCATGATGTTGTCCAAGAGGGTACGGTTCAGTTTCACGTCCATCAGGGTGTACACCCGGGACAGATCGTTAATGGCGGCAATGGCCTGGCGGCGGGCGTTTTCCTTGGCGGCTTCGCCGCTGAGGCCGTTGGCCAGAAAGACATTGTACCGGTCCTCTTTCTGGTCCAGATGATGGCGGGCGGCCTTATCCAGCAGATAAAAGGCCTTGCCGATGCAGCTGCCAATGTACCGCATATTTTTTCGCTGGACGGCGTCGTCGGGGGCCAGCACCGAAAACAGGGCCCCGTAGACGTTGCTCATGGGCTCGGAGGCCACCGCATAATTCTGGCCCCGCAGCTGATGCTGGGCCACCGCCTGGGCCCGCTGCTGATAGAAAATCCGCTCCAGGGCGGGTTCCTCCTGCACAGCCTTGCGGTAGGCCCGGTAGAGGGCCAGACGCTGGATCAGACGCTGCACCTTCAGACGGAAGGGCAGCTCGGCGGGGCGGCGGTCCTGGAGGCGGTGCCAGCTCATCAGCACCTCAATCTGGGCGGCCAGCCGGATGCCCCGGGTCTGGCACATCACCGGCACCCGTTCCAGGCTGCCGGGGAGGCGGATTTCCCGACAGGTGGCCTGGCGGCCCGCCAGGCTGTCGGACAGCAGGGCCAGGGCCGCCCCGGCCCCCTTGCACCGCAGCAGGCTGAACGCAAACAGGCCGTACTCGAGATACAGCTGGTACTTCACGCCGCGCCGATAGCGCAGATAGGTATTATAATCTTGAATGGTAAGCTCCGGCAGATAAGGGTGGAGTCTGCCTGTCATCATGGCCCACTGCCTCCGTTATACTGTGCCCGCAAACGCGGGTTCATCACCAATCCACGCACAGGGTGCGCCGCCGGTTCCTGCCCCTCGACCGCGAGGAAGCCGCACCTGCGCAGCGCACCGCTGGATTCAAGAATGGGTCCCGGTTCTGCCTGCCCTGCCCCGGCCCGCGGCGCCCTCCGGGGCGCCTGGGGCCCGTTTTTTGCCGCCTGCAGGGCAGCCCGGGTCGTAACTTTCTATTAGTATAATCGATTTTGTGTCCAGATGCAATTCCTATTTCAAAACTCTTTGCATTTGTCCCGGAAAAGATCCGGTTTCAGCCGTTCCACCCGATGGTTTTTAACCAAAATCCGTTCTTTTTTGCTGTCTCAATTTCTTGATTTATTTTCCCCTGTTTTGAGCAGTCATTTGTCCCGGGATTGCCTTGTTTCAACAGGTTTTTCGGCTCAGCGGCCGCCGTTGGAGCTGTGGGGATGAGCCCGCCGGCCGTCAAACCCTTCCTTGGCCATGGGGCGGGCGGCCTTGGCGCCGGGGGCGCTGTAATACATATAGACCTGACAGGGAATCATGCCGTTGTACATCTTGCGGCGCTTGGTGGCGCGGTGGCCGTAGTGGGCCTCAAACTCCATATCGGCGGTGATGACATAGACGCCGGCACAGGGATGGGCCTCCATCTGACGGCCAAAAGTCTGGGCCAGACGGGCGGCTCCCTCGATGGTGCTCATCCGCTCGCCATAGGGAGGGTTGGTCAGGACGATGGCCTCGGACTGGGGCGCAAACGCCGCCACGTCTGCCACCTCAAAGTGGCAGCGCTTGTCCACGCCGGCCAGGCGGGCATTGGCCCGGGCCAGCTCCACGGCGGCGGGGTCCAGGTCATAGCCGAAGCCCTCAAAGGCGGCGTCCTGCTTGATTTCCTCCAGGGCCTTCCGGCGCTGCTCGGCCCACACCGACGCCGGCACAAAGCTGTAGCGCTCGGCGGCGAACCGGCGCTGGAGGCCGGGAGCGATGTTCATGGCCTTCTGGGCCGCCTCAATGATGAGGGTGCCGCTGCCGCAGAAGGGGTCTTCCACCCGGCTGTCCCGGCGCACCCGGCCCAGGTCGGCAATGGTGGCGGCCAGGGTCTCCCGCAGGGGGGCCTCCATGGCGTTGCGGCGGTAGCCCCGCTTGTGCAGGCCCTCGCCGCTGGTGTCCAGCATGATCTCGCACTGATCCTTCCGCAGCAGGAACTGCACCCGGTACTCGCTGCCGGTCTCGGGCAGGACGGTGGTCTTGTGGCCCTTCATCAGGCGCTTGACGATGGCCTTTTTGATGATGCTCTGGCAGGCGGGCACACTGGACAGCTTGCTGTTCAGGGAGGAACCCTTCACCGGGAAAGCCGCGTCGGCGGGCAGCAGCTCCTCCCAGGGGATGGCGTAGACCCCGTCGAACAGGTCATCAAAGGTATCGGCCCGGTAGCTGGCCAGCAGGAGCATCACCCGCTCCACCGTGCGCAGGTTCAGGTTGGCGGCGGCGATCAGGTCCGCGCCGCCCCGGAAGGTCAGACGGCCGTCGGTGACCCGCAGGTCCTCGGCGCCCAGACGCTTGAGCTCAAAGCTGGCGGTGGACTCGCAGCCGAAAAAGCAGGGTGCAATCAGTTCAAACTTTGCAGACATGGAGACTTCCTTTCTTTGCAGCAAAACGGGCCCGCCCCGCAGGGGTGCGCGGCAAAGGTTGCCTTGCACAGTTCCCGCTGGGGGCAGGCCCGGATGGTTCTGGTCTGTGGAACAGATCAGCGGCCGCCGCCCCGGCGTCCCCGGGAGGCATAGCCGCCCCGGCGTCCGCCCGACTCGTGGTCGAGATCTGCCATTTTTTCTTCGCTCTGGCTCTTGAAGCGGCTCATCATGTCCTCAAAGGACAGGTTGTCGCTCTTGGCCGGCGGGCGGGGCTGCCACACCCGGGGCCCGTCGTCCCGGGGGGGACGCTTGCCGCCCCGCGGGCCGCCGCGGCCATCCCTCGGGCCGGAGGAACGCGCACCGCCGCGGCCGCCGTCCCGTGCCGGACGCTCCGGCGGGGGCAGCAGCTGCTTGATGGACAGGGCGATCTTGCCCTCCGGCGAGATGCTGATGACCTTCACCTTGACCGTCTCGCCCTCATGGAGCACCGCCGCAATGTCCTGCACATAGGCGTTGGACACCTCCGAGATGTGGACCATGCCCACACGCCCCTCAGGCAGCGCCACAAACGCGCCAAAGGGTTTGATGCCGGTGATCCGGCCTTCAAAAATATTACCAACCTCTATCAAAGCTCTATACCCTTTCTTCAGCCCAGAGAGTTCCCGGGCTGCCCGCAAAAGCAGCCCGCCGCAAACAGACGACTTCAGTTGCCCGAGATGTCCACAATGATCCGCTCATTGGGAGCCGCATAACCATAGGAGTCCCGCGCAATCCACTCGACGATTTCGTCGGGGTTGCCGTCCAGAATCCGCTCCAGCTCCTCGTTTTCCGACTTCTGCTGGGCGATCTGCTCGTTCAGGGCGTCCAGCTCCGCCTGTTTGGAGCTGATGGTCACCTGGTTCGAGACATACGCCGCCAGCATGCTGATGAGCAGCAGCACGAAAAACAGGCGGGTGATGCCCCACCAGAGGGTTTTGGTTTTTTTGCGGTTCCGCGCCATCCTGGCTGCCTCCATCCTATGGATTCTCTGTCCACAACCGAATCGTTATACATTCGAATTATACAACAGATGCTCCTCTTTTGGCAAGCTCTTTTTTTGCTTTTCTGCCGCGGTTTTTGCCGCTTTGGCGGCGCGGCGCGCCTCCTGCCGGGCCCGCAGGGCCGCAAAGGCCGGCTGCAGCGCCCGCCGGCCCACCAGGCGGGCCATGGCCAGTCCCGGCCAGAGGGCCAGACGCCAGACCTGCGCCGTCACCGGGGCCAGCAGCCCATGGGCGGCCAGCGCCCCCAGAAATCCCGACGCCACCATGTACCAGCGCAGGTTCCCGGCGTCGCTGTAGCCGGCGGCGTAGCTCTGGAGAAAGAGCAGCAGCATCCCCACCAGGGCCATGTCGGGCAGAAACGCGCCCCGGCCCTTCCGGGGTCCTACCGCCCGCAGCGCCCCCACCAGGGCGCCCAGATACAGGCAGCAGAGCATCTCCCGCCCCGCCTGCCAGGGGGCCAGAACCGGCGCCATCAGCGAATCAGGCGGCGCAGCAGGCCGCCCGGGGTCCTGGCCTCGGTGTATTCCAGCGCGTCCACCCGGCCCGACAGTTTGGCCTCGCCCCGCTCCAGGTCCAGGGCAGTGACGCTCAGCTGAGCCCCCGTCAGGTTGAGGACGCAGTCCGCCGTCTCAATCACCGCGTTGTCCGGGTCGCACCGGACCACCCGGCGCACCCCGGTGACCGTCAGGCGGCTGCGCTCCTCCAGGATCAGGTTGTGAGGCACCGTCTCGGCCGGTTTGCCGGTCTGTTTTTCCATTGCATCGCCCCCCGCCGCACATTTCCTGTGATGCAGTCTATGCGGCAGGGGCCTGGGGTTATTCCTCGATGACCTCGTACATCTCCCGGGCCACGTCCTTGGTGCGGGGCTCGGCGTCCGACAGGACCCGCACCTTCACCGGCCGGTTGCCAAAGGTGATTTCGACGACGTCCCCGGGGTTGACGGCGGCGCTGGCCTTGGCCACCTTGCCGTTGATGAGGATGCGGCCGGCGTCGGCCACCTCGTTGGCCACCGTCCGCCGCTTGATGAGGCGGGAAACCTTCAGATATTTATCCAGGCGCATAGTAATTTTCTCCTTTGTCCAAACATACAAAAAGCTGCCGGCTGTCCGCACGGGGCGGACCCTTCCGGCAGCGGGTTCATCGCAGGAACGCAGAGGTCCCGGCCCGTCTTTGCTTACAGGGAGTCCTTCAGAGCCTTGCCCTGCTTGAAGACGATGCTGCGGGATGCAGCGATGGTGATGGGCTCCTGGGTGCGGGGGTTGATGCCCTGGCGCTCGGCGCGCTCGCGCACCTCAAAGGTGCCAAAGCCCGAGATGGTGACCTTCTCGCCGCTGGCCAGAGCGCGGCTCAGGGCCTCAAACACAGCGTTCACAGCCTTGTCGGCGTCCTTCTTGGTCATATCGGTGTTTGCTGCAACCTGTGCAGTCAGATCAGCCTTGGTCATAGTTGTACCTCCAAAATCAATTCAATGTTCGGTTCGATCAGCGCCCTGCCCGCCTTCCAGCGTCCGGCAGAATGCCTTGGATGCAAATGTGAGAGCTTCTTCCGCGTCGAGCCCCGCCAGCCGGATGGAATCCACTGCCGCGAACAGCAGTTCCCCGGCCGCCCGGGCCGCCTGATCGGATGGGACATCCCCCTGTGCAGCCGCGTGCCAGAGGTCTGCGGCCTGCCGGAGGGTATCCAGGGCCTGTTCCTCGCCGGCGGGACCGATGCCGTGGCCGGCCGCCCGCTTCTGGAGTTTCTGGGCCCGCATGAGGGCCGGCAGGGTGGCGGGAACGGTGTCCAGCTCATCGGCAAGGGTTTGGCGGCCCTTTTCCTTATTTTTGAGCGCATCCCAGCCGTTTATACCGGCATTCTGCGCCGCCGACGACGCGAAAAGGTGCGGATGGCGAAAGACCAGCTTTTCGCACACCTCCCGACAGATATCCGAGAAGGTGCTGCGGCCCTGTTCTTCCTCCAGCACCGCATGGAACGCCACCTGCATCAGCACATCGCCCAGCTCTTCCCGCAGCATCTGCGGGTCGTCTGCGTCGATGGCCTCCAGGGCCTCGCAGGTCTCTTCGAGGAAGTTTTTGCGGATCGACTGATGGGTCTGGACCTTGTCCCAGGGGCAGCCCTCCTGCGGGTCCCGCAGGATGCGGATGATCTGGACCAGGTCCTCCGCGGTATAGTGCTCCTTTTCAGGCCAGTCGATCATGCAGCGCTCTCCCTTTCTGCCGGAAATACCGGCATAAATCCTAGTTTATTCTACCCTATACTGCGCCAATTTTCAAGCGTTTCGGCCCATTTATCCTAATTTTTCCACATGCAAAAAGCGCTCCCCGGCGGGGAGCGCCTCTGTAGGACTGGTTTTTACAGCTGTGCGCCGCACTTGGTGCAGAACAGGGCGTCGGGCGCCACTTCTGCACCGCACTGGGGGCAGTACTTCTTGGCGGAGTCATCCGCGGGCGCCGCCTCGGCAGCGGGCTCCTCGGGGGCGGGTTCCTCCTGGACGGGGTCGGCCATGACGTCGGCCAGGTCGGCCTCCACGTCGGCGGCTGCGTGCTCCACCTCGCTGGCCTCAGCGGGGGTCAGCTTGGCTTTCAGCTGGCGGTTCTCCTGCTCGATCGAATCAATCATGTCGATGTAGCGGTCCACCAGCGGCTGGTTTTCTTCGTTGCCCTTGGCCAGGCTGTACACCAGAGCGCCCAGCTGGCGCTGAGCCTTGCTGATTTTGGCCTGGTTGGACAGGATCTTGGCCTGGGTCTTGCCTTTTTCGGTCAGGTCGTTGGCGACGCTGACACCCAGCTCCACATATTCACGGCTCTTGGCCAGAATGGTATCCTTCCACTTTTCTGCATCCATTTTCAAAGACACCTCGCTTCTCGGTAATCTGCCGGCGGTCCGGGGTGTCGCACCCGGAACGCGGCCTGGTACAGCATCAGTATACCGCACTTTGGACCGGGATGCAACACGTTGCCCGACGCTTTTACAGTTTTGCGGCCTTCCGCCCGCTCACAGAACGCTGGTATAAAATTCCCGCAGCATGGCCCCTTCGGGGATCAGTTCCCGGCTGATGGGGTCCACGTGTTCAAAGCGGCGGGCGGTCTCATCCCACATCTCGGTGTAGCGGCTGTCGGGGGACATCTGGCGCCCCACCTCGGGCAGCAGTCCAGCGATGATGGACAGCTCATAGGTGAAAGCGGTGTCCAGCAAAAAGTCCGCCGTGTTCTTGAAACCCTTAATATACCGAGTCTCCCCGTCCAGCACCCGGTCCCACATGGCCAGGGTCTTTTCGGGGCTGCGGCCCCGGGCCGCGGCGTCCCGCAGGACCCGGCGGCACAGCCGGATGTCCTGGGTGCTGATGAGCCGCCGGCCCTCCTGGCAGTACTCCTCCCGCAGGCCGGCATAGATCCGGTAGATATGCCCCGAGGGCACCAGGCTGGTAAGGACGGGGTTGAGGGCGTGTATGCCCTCCACAATGCAGACGCCCCCCTGCAGGTCGATGGCCTCGGTCACATCCGAGCGCTGTTCGCGGACAAAGTCGTAGGTGGGCAGGACGGTCTTGTCGGTCTGGCTCAGCTCCTGGAGGCACTGGCGGATCAGGGGCATATCCAGGGTGTCGGGGTGCTCGTAATCCAGGGAGCCGTCCGGCATTTTGGGGTAGTACTCCGACCCGCGGAAGAAATTGTCCAGGCTGATGACCTGGGCGGGGGTGCCCCCGTCCCGCAGGGTGGCGGCCAGTTTGTGGGCGGTGGTGGTTTTGCCGCTGGCGGAGGGGCCGGTGAGCATGATGATCTTGGCCCCCGACTGCCGGATTTTCTTGGCGGCATAGCGCAGGCGGCGGCAGTAGCTGGCCTCGCTGATTTCCACCAGCTGGGCCGGGCTGCGGGCTGCCACGTTGCACAGATCAATCTCCACCAGGCGTTTCGGTACCCAAATCGTAATCATAAAACGCAGACACTCCTTTTTTGCGCTCCAGAACCTCGTCGAAGCGCTGAATGTATTCGTTGGGATACTTGAAGTTGAAGATGCGCTGCATTCGGTGGCCTGCGGTGTCCACCAGTTTGGTGCTGCCGCCGGCCCCCGCCGACAGAATGGTCTGCACTTCCTCCATGATATAGATGTTGTAGTAGCCCTCGCTGCCCGGCTTGCTCCAGCCGACATTTTCGAGGTTCTGGAGGGTGTTTTTCTGGCGGTAGAGGTAATAGGGGCGGTAGCCGGCGGCGGGCAGCAGGCTGCATTTTTCCAGCATGGCGGCCACGTCGGCGTAGGTGTTGTCCTCCTGATCTTCCATCACGATCCGGGAGGCCCGTTTCAGGGTCAGGGTGTGGACGGTGATATTCTCGGGGTCCAGGGCGATGGCGGTTTTCAGGCTGTGTTCAAAGCCCTCCACCGTGTCCCCCGGCAAGCCGGCGATCAGGTCCATATTGATATCGGTGTGGCCCGCGGCCCGGGCTGCCGCATAGCAGTCCAGAATATCCTGGGCCGAGTGGCGCCGGCCGATCCGGGCCAGCACCTCATCCGAGAAGGTCTGGGGGTTGATGGAAATGCGGGTGGCGCCGTATTCCTTGATGACCGCCAGCTTTTCGGCGTCGGTGCAGTCGGGGCGGCCCGCCTCCACGGTGTATTCGGCCAGGCCCTCCAGCGGGAACTGGTCCCGCACCGTACCCATCAGCTGGCGCAGCTGGTCCGCCGACAGGCTGGTGGGGGTGCCGCCGCCGATGTAGATGCTCTGCAGATGCAGGCCGGCCTTGTCCGCCTCCGTGCGGATGGCCTCCAGCTCCCGGCACAGGCAGTCCACATAGGGCTGGACCAGTTTGCGGTCCCGGTCCAGGTTGCAGCTGACAAAGCTGCAATAGCTGCACCGGGAGGGGCAGAAGGGAATCCCGATATAGAGGCTGTAGGCTTTGGGCTCCGACCCGCGGCGGAGAATGGGCTCCTGCAGGTCGGCGATGGCCTTGGCCATCCGGTATTTCTCCTCCGAGCAGTCGAACCGGCCCAGGAACCACTGGTCGATCTGGGCCTCGGTCCAGCCGGCGGCCCGCTTGTCGTGGATCAGGCGCACCGGGCGGACTCCGGTCATCTTGCCCCAGGGGGGACGCAGGCCGGTCCAGCTGCGGAGCAGGTCATAGGTCAGGCTGGCCAGGGCAAACTCGGGGGTATCCTCCTGGGGCAGCGGGGCGGACGCCCTGCGGCTGGCCCCCTTTTCCCGCACCAGCACCGAGAGGCCCGTGTCGTCCCGGCTGGCCCAAACACAGTCTTCGTCCTCAGCGGGCGGGGTCAGGGTCAGGGGCGCCATGGGGTAAAACAGCCGGACCAGATGTTCCACGTCGTACCCCGACGGCAGGCCGGTAATATAAATCTTCATATTCCAATTCCTTATGAAAGGGCTCCCTTGCAGGCGCTCTTGATATACCAGTTGTTTTTCAGTTCCTGGCCGAAGGTGGACAGTTCCCCGTGGCCCGGCAGGACCTGGGCCTCAGCGGGGATGGGCAGGGCGGCCAGCTTGCGCAGGGAGTCGTTGATCTGGCGGCTGCTGCCGCCGGGCAGGTCGGTGCGGCCGATGCTCCCTGCAAAGAGGGTGTCCCCGGTAAAGAGGTAGTTCTCGCACAGCAGGCAGACGCTGCCGGGGGTATGGCCGGGGGTGTGCCAGACGGTGAAGGATATCTCATCCACCTGGATGACCTCCCCCTCCTCATAGCCGCTGTCCGCCTCCTTCAGGGGGAAGAACTGGCTGTTCTCCACATCGGCGGCCTCGCACCAGAGTTTGGCGCTCCATTTGGCTTTCAGTTCCTCGGCGGCCCCCACATGGTCAAAGTGGCCGTGGGTGCAGAAGATATGGGTCAGGCTGGCGCCCTCTTGCTCCAGAATCTCGTTGTAGTCCGAGGCGGCCGCCGCCGGGTCGATGACCACGCCGTGGCCTGCGTCCGAGATCAGCAGGAAGGTATTGGTGTACATGGGGGCCTGCCCCACTACATGGTATGCCTTCATCTTATTCTCCCTTCTTCCACTCGTCGGTATCCATCACGATGGTGCAGGGGCCCTCGTTCACCAGGGATACCTGCATATCGGCGCCGAATTCTCCGTGCTGGACCTCCTTGAGGCCCTGTTTGCCCATTTCTTCCAGAAACAGCTCATAGGCCTCCACCGACAGGGGCGGCTTGGCGGCCCGGATGAAGCTGGGCCGCATCCCCTTTTTGGTGTCCCCGTACAGGGTGAACTGGGACACCACCAGGGCCGAATATCCATTGTCTTTGGCGCTGCGGTTCAGCTTGCCGTTCTCGTCGTGGAAAATCCGCAGGCCGGCGCACTTTTCCGCAAAGCGGGGCACCATGTCCAGGGTGTCGGTGTCCTTGACCCCGAACAAAATCACCAGCCCGGGGCCGATGGCCCGGGGCTCGCCGCCGTTCACCCGCACGCTGGCGGAGGACACGGCCTGTATCACAGCTCTCATGAACTTTGTTTAACTCCTTGTCACCTTGAGCACGTCCCGGATCTTGGCCAGACGGGCCACCACCCGGTCCAGGTGCTCGGTATTGTTGATGCCGACGGTCAAATTGATGACGCCGCAGTTGTCGGCCTGGCGGGCGTTCATGGTGTAGATGGGCACCCGCATATCCGACAGGGCGTTCAGCACGTCTTTCAGCAGGTCGGTGCGGTCCAGGGCCACAATTTCCAGCCCGGCCTTATAGCTCTCCTTGACGCTGTCGGCCCAGTAGGCCTTGACCCAGCGGGGCGCGTTGGAGGGGTCCCGCATGCTGGCCTGGGCGTTGGTGCAGCTGGCCTTGTGGATGGAGACGCCGAAGCCACGGGTGATGAAGCCCACAATGGGGTCCCCGGGCAGGGGGCTGCAGCACTTGGCGAACTTGATGGGGGTGTTGTCGAAGCCCTCCACCACCACGCCGTCGGTGGAATGCACCTTGCGCAGGTCCACCTTGGGCAGCTCCATGGGGGGATTTTCCGCCGCCCGCAGCTTCTGGTACTCCTCCTTGAACTTGGGGACGCAGTTGGCAATGGTGATGCCGCCGTAGCCGATGGCCGCGTACAGGTCCTCGGCGCTGTTCTGGCGCATCCGGCGGCAGCAGCTGCCCACGAATTCGTCCAGCTTGTCGTCGGGGATCAGAATGCCCTCCCGGCGCAGCTCCTTGGCCAGGGCGTCCCGGCCCTCCGCGATGTTTTCATCCCGGCGCATCTTCTTGAACCAGTTGCGGATTTTGCTCTTGGCCTCGCTGGTCTTAACGATCTTGAGCCAGTCGCGGCTGGGGCCCTTGTCGGCGGGTCCCAGAATCACCTCGATGATCTCGCCGGTGACCACCACATGGTCGATGGGGACCATCCGGTTGTTCACCTTGCAGCCGATCATCCGGTTGCCCACCGCCGAATGGATGGCGTAGGCAAAATCAATGCAGGTGGCCCCGGCGGGCAGATTGATGACGTCGCCCTTGGGGGTAAAGGCAAAGACCTCCTCGGGCAGCAGGTCGCTCTTGAGGTCGTGGAGCAGGTTGCCGGAATCCTCCGACACCCGCTGATTTTCCAGCAGCTGGCGGACCCAGGCCAGACGGTCGTCCAGCTTGTCGTGGCCGCCGATGCCCTCCTTGTACTTCCAGTGGGCGGCGACGCCGTACTCGGCCTGTTCGTCCATCTGGCGGGTGCGGATCTGCACCTCAAAGGGAATCCCCTCGTGGCCGATGACGGTGGTGTGCAGGCTCTGGTAGCCGTTGGGCTTGGGGGTGGAGATATAATCCTTGAACCGGTTGGGCAGCGGATGATACATATCGTGGATCAGGCCCAGGGCGCTGTAGCACTCGGTGATGGTATCCAGGATGATGCGGACCGCATACACGTCGTAAATCTCATCGAAGGCCTTGTTCTGGACGAACATCTTGCGGTAGATGCCGTAGATGCTCTTGACCCGGCGCTTCATGGTGGCGCCCTTGATGCCGCTCTCCTCCAGCCGCTTTTCGATGAGGCTGGAGACGTTGGCCAGGAACTCCTCGCCCGAGCGCTCGTTCAGCAGCTTGCTGATCTCCTCGTAGCCGATGGGGTCCAGATAGTGGAGGCTGCGGTCTTCCAGCTCCTCCTTGATGTTCAGGATGCCCAGACGGTTGGCGATGGGGGCATAGACCTCCATGGTCTCCCGTGCCTTGTCCCGGCGCTTCTGCTCGGGCCAGGCGTCGCCGGTGCGCATATTGTGGAGCCGGTCGCACAGCTTGATGATCATGACCCGCACATCCTGGCTCATGGCCAGCAGCATCTTGCGCAGGTTTTCGGCCTGCTGCTCCTCGATGCTGGAGAACTGGATCTTGGTCAGCTTGGTGACGCCGTCCACCAGCAGGGCCACGTCGGCCCCAAAGGTGGATTTCACCTCGTCCACCGTGGTGGGGGTGTCCTCCACCACGTCGTGGAGCAGGGCCGCCGCAATGCTCTCGCTGTCCATGCCCAGGTCCAGCACCAGCCGGGCCACCGCCAGCGGATGGCAGATATAGGGCTCGCCGCTGCGGCGGCGGACATCCTTGTGGGCGTCGTCGGCCATGCGGTAGGCCTTCTCGATCATCTCCATGTTGTAGGGCCGGCCGCTGGCCTGAATGGCCTCCAGCAGCTTGTCGTAGGTGATGATCTCGGGCCGCGCCTCCGAGGGGACCATATAGTCCACCGCCTCGGCGGGGGACGCGGTGGCCACCACGGTGCCCACCTCTCTCACCTGATGCTGCAGATGGCTCTTGGCGGTATAGGAATCCTGCTCAGGGGCAGGCGCAGCTGTCTTTTTTCCCTCTGGCATATTACTTTTCCTCCAAACACTTCAGGATGGGTGCATCGGCCAGGTTTTTCTTCCCGGACACCCGCACCAGCTCCAGATAGGGCACACCGTCCCTCTCTGCCTCCTCCACCAGGCCCACCTGTTTCAGGGCAGTCACCGCCACCAGGGTTTTGCCGGTGCTGGCGGTGCCCATCCGGGCGCACAGGGGCTGCAGATCATCGGCGTGCCAACGCCGGGTTTTCAGTTCGCGGTAGACGGCGGCCACTTCCTCGCGGGAGGGGCAGATGAGCTGCCGTTCCTCCGCCGAGAGGCTGGCGCCCCGCCGCAGCGCATCCACCAGCGCCGCCTGCCGGGGTGCGTCGGGCCCCAGGCCCGCCGGGTGCAGATCCAGGATGCGGCCCGAAATCTGGGCGCCCCGGGCTCCCTCATACACCGACAGGCTGAGGGCTGCGTCCACTGCGTCGCCGGTCTGGTAGGGCACCCGCTCGGGGGCCATGCCGAACCATACGGCGTACAGGCCCGCGCCTCCCTGATGGAGCCGCAGGCGGCTGTGTTTGCCCTCCGACACCGGGTAGATCCCCTCCACCACGGCGTTTTCCAGCAGAAAGACGGGGGCCGGGTTGTCGGCCCCAAAGGGGGCCATCCGCTCCACCGCCCGGATCTCTTCCACCGTCACCCGGGCCAGCCGCAGGGACAGGTCGCACACCAGGGGCGGCGCCTGGATGACCGGACACTCCCGGGCGGCCCACTCGTTCATCCGGCGGCGCAGCTCGGGCAGGTTTTCCTCCCGCACCAGCAGGCCGGCGGCCATGGCGTGGCCGCCAAAGCGGATCAGCAGATCGGAACAGGCGGTGATGCATCCGTGAAGGTTGAACCCCGGCACGCTGCGGCCGCTGCCCTTGGCCTCGCCGTTCTCAGCGATGGACACCACCATCACCGGGCGGCCGTATTTTTCCACCAGGCGGGAGGCCACAATCCCGATGACGCCCTGATGCCAGCCGCTGCCCCACAGGAGCATCACCCGGTCCTCGGTGCGGTCGGGCTCGGCGGCCAGCATTTCTTCCACGGCCCGCTCGATCTTCTGTTCGGTCTCCTGGCGCTGGGCGTTGATTTCGTTCAGATGATGGGCCAGGCAGGACGCCCGGTCCGGGTCCTCACACAGGACCAGCTGCAGGGCGGTGGCGGCGCTGTCCATCCGGCCGGCGGCGTTGAGCCGGGGCGCGATGCCGAAACTGACGTTGTCGGCGGTGACGTTCTTCCCCGCCAGGCCCACTTCTTCCAGCAGGGCCGCCAGACCGGGCCGCTCGGTGTGCTGTAAAATCTGGAGGCCTGCTTTCACGATGGTTCGGTTTTCGCCGTTCAGGGGCATGACGTCGGCCACCGTGCCGATGGCCGCCAGGTCGCTGCAAAATTCCAGCAACTCCTCGGGCATGCAGTCCTCCAGGGCGGCGCAGAGTTTAAAGGCCACGCCGGCGCCGCACAAGTCCTTGAAGGGGCTGTGGTCGTCCTCCCGCCGGGGGTCCACCACCGCCACCGCCTCGGGCAGGGTGCTGGGGGGCAGATGGTGGTCGGTGATGACCAGGTCAATCCCCAGAGAGGCCGCATAGGCCGCCTCCTCCACCGCCGAGATGCCGTTGTCCACCGTGACGATCAGGGTATAGCCCTTTTCGTGGATGCGGTCGATGGCCCGCTTGGACAGGCCATAGCCGTCCCCTTCCCGGCTGGGCAGCATGCATTTTACCACGCCGCCCAGGCCCTTGAGCTGTTCGTACAGCAGGGAGGTGGCCGTCACGCCGTCCACGTCGTAGTCGCCATAGACCACGATGGTCTCCCCCTGCTCCAAGGCCTGCCGGATGCGGGCGCAGGCCTTATCCATATCTTTCATCAAAAAGGGGTCGCTGAGGCTGTCCTCCCCCGCCAGGAAAGACAAAGCCTCCTCCGGCTGGGTGAACCCCCGGGCGGCCAGCAGACCCGCCAGCAGGCTGGCTCCCTTCATCTGCTGGGCAAAGACCGAGGCCTGTTTGGCGTCGTCCCACTCCTCCCCCGCAAAGGCGGCCTCCTGTTCCAGCTGTTCGGTCCGCTCCTCGGCAATGGCCTCCTGCAGGCCGGCCACTGCCTCCCGGTCCAGGGTGCGGAGCTCCCACGGGCGGCCGGTCATCGCAGACCCTCCCCCGTGAGGCCGTCGCTGGCCAGCATCCCCTCCAGGGCTGCAATTTCGCTGGACACGTCCAGCGCTGCGTCGGACAACAGGGTGTCATAGAGATTTTCGTACGCCGTATTCAGTGTATGCAGGATTCCGCCAATGTCCCGGCGGATGGCTTCGGCGTTGTCCCCCTTCTGGCCCTGCACGTCGTTGTAGGTGTGCAGCAGCTTGAGGGTGGTGGGGATATAATATTCCGCAAACCGCCGGGCCTTGGGCGCGCTCTCGGGATGGCTCTCCAGCCAGGCGCAGATGGATTCGGTGGTCTGCTGCATTTTTTCCAGTTCGTCGGCGGCGGTGGGGTCGGTCATCAGCCGGCGCTCCTCGGCCAGCACATGGGCGAACCGCCGTGCGGTGTCCAGGTGAAGGGTCTTGGGGCCCTGGGCCGGCTCCTCCGCCGTTTTTTCGGGTTCGGGCTGCTTTTCCGCCGCCGGGGCGGGCGGAATGTTATGGGCCGCCCGGTAATCGGCGGCGCTCAGATAGAGGCAGTCGTCCTTTTCATCCAGCCAGCCCACAAGCCAGCCCTTTTCGATCAGCTCCCGCAGCCGCTTGCGGAGCTTGCGCTTTTTCATCTGGAGCAGACCCGCCAGGTCGTCCAGATACACCCCCTGGGACACGTCCATGGCCGCAAAGGCGTCGGCACAGCGGTTCAGCAGCTTGGAAGCTTCCAGGTTCTCACTGCCCGCCACGGTTCCCACAACAGAACCGATGCCGATGCCCATCAGGCCAAAGCCGGTGGCCAGGACCACGGTGTATTCCAGGGTCCCCTCCCACAGCATATCGGTGGCCATGAAACAGCCCAGGCTGCCCAGAAAACCCGCAAAAATCAGGACGCCGAAGCAGATGACCATGGCCAGACCAATGCCAAAGCGCTTGCGGGCGTTCCAGCGGATGGTCTTTTCGTAGTCCGGGATGGGTTCGGAGGTCTCCGGGCGGGCATAACTGTCCCACCGGGTCCGGGCGCGGCCCGGCTGGCCCCCAAAGTCGGCGGTATAATCGTAGGGCTCTGCCTCAAAGGCCGAACCATTCCGGGCCGCTTCCCGACGGCGGCGGCGCTCCTCCCGATTCTGGCGGCGGGCCTTTCCCCGCTCCAGGTTGAAGGCGTCCCGCAGGGCGTCGTCCACCTCCCCCACCACGTCGTTCATCAAGTGGGTGAAGCTGCGGCCCACTTCGGCGGCCTGGCGGCCGATCTCATCGCCGTAGTCCTGAAACCCCTGGCGGAATGCATCCGAAACCGTCACGCCCAGGTCCCGCAGCTGCCGTTCCAGCTCCTGCTGGATGGCATCCTCGTCCTGTTTTCTTTTCCGTTCCTTCTCGTCCATGCGTTCTCCCTCAATCTCCCGCCGGGTGATACCGGCTCACCAGAGCCGAAGCCACCCGCAGGCCATCCACCGCGGCGCTCATAATGCCGCCGGCATATCCTGCGCCCTCGCCGCAGGGGTACAGCCCTGCCAGCTGGGTGCACTCATAGGTTTCGCCCCGCACCAGCCGCACCGGGCTGGAAGTCCGGGTCTCGAGGCCGGTGAGAATGGCCTCGGGGGCGGTATAGCCCGCCAGCTTGCGGTCAAAGGCCCGCAGACCGGCCCGCAATGCCCCGGTCAGCTCCGCCGGCAGCAGGCTGCCCAGATCCGCCGGCACCACGCCCCGGTTGTAGGTGGGCTGGACCCGGGTGATTTTCAGCTCGCCCCGGCCCTCCAAAAAGCTGACCACGTTTTCCGCCGGGGCCGCATAGGGTCCGCCGGCCCGGCCGGCCGCATAGGCCCGGGCCTCCAGCTCCCGCTGGAAGGCGATGGCCCGCCGGGGATCGTCCCCGAAGTCGGCGGGGCCCACCCCCGCCACCACCGCGGCGTTGGCGTTCCGGCCCGCCCGGGCATGGAAGCTCATGCCGTTGGTGACCACACGGCCGCTCTCGCTGGCCGCCGCCACCACCTGGCCGCCGGGGCACATACAAAACGTATAAACACCCCGTCCATTTACCTGCTGGGATAGCTGATACTCTCCGCGGGGCAGGGCCGGATGGCCTGCGGCGTCGTGGTAGAGGCTCTTTTCGATTTCGCTCTGCAGGTGCTCGGCCCGGAAGCCCACACTGAAGGGCTTGCAGGCGAAGGTCAAACCCCCGTCCATCAGGGCCTCAAAGGTATCCCGGGCGGAATGTCCCACCGCCAGTACCAGCGCCTCACAGGGCAGAGGCCCTGCGGTGGTGTCGATGCCGGTCAAAACGCCGTTGCGGGTGTGCAGGCCGGTGAGGGCGGTGTTAAACCGCACTTCGCCCCCCAGGGCCTCAATCTCCTTGCGGATGGAGGTGATGACGCCCCGCAGCAGGTCGGTGCCCACATGGGGCTTCTGCTGCCAGGCGATTTCCGCCGGCGCACCGTGGGCCAGAAAGACCCGGGTGACGTAATCGCACAGGGGGTCCCCGATGCGGGTGGTGAGCTTGCCGTCCGAAAAGGTGCCGGCGCCGCCCTCGCCAAACTGAATGTTGGCGTTTTCGTCCAGCTCACCGGTGGCGGAGAAGTGTTCCACCGCCCGGACCCGGTCTTCCAGAGCGGGGCCCCGCTCCAGGACAATGGGGGCAAACCCCTGCTGGGCCAGGGCCAGGGCTGCAAACAGCCCCGCAGGCCCCAGGCCGCAGACCACCGGCCGGGTTTTCAGGGTCTGGGCGCCGGGGGTCAGCACCAGCTGCGCCTCCTGGCGCAAAGCAACGCAGGGCAAGGCCCCTGCATAGGCAGGTTCCTCACCCTCATCTTTGAGCGTTACTGCAATGGTATAGACGAGCTTGGGCCGGCCGTGGCGGGCGTCCACCGACAGGCGGGCCACCCCCATCTGCCGGACCTTGCTCTGGGGCAGGCGCAGCAGGTGCAGCGCCTGGGCACGGGCCTGCTCCTCTCCGGCAGAGAGGGGCAGGCGGATATCTCGAACCAGGATCATGTGCTTGTGTTTCCGTTTCTCTTATAGTGTTGGACCGTTCAGTTGCTCTGAATCCGGCACTGGACGGTATAGCTGCCCAGGGCAAAGACCCGTCCGTCCGCCGGGACGTAGATGCTGCAGGCGATGTTCTGCTGTCCCAGGGATACCGCGAAGTCGTCGGCGTCGATCTGCGCCACCACCTGGTCGGCGGTGAGGCCTTCCAGCACCGAGGCCGGGCCGCAGAGGGTCACATTCATCAGCCGCTCGGTCTCCACCGTCAGCTGATAGGTGGAGGGCAGGTTGACCACCTCAATGTTGTCGGCCGGGATGTTCAAAGTCTTGGTGGCCATGGCGCTGCAGTTGAAGCTGACGGTGACGGTGTCCACGTTGTCCAGAGAGACAAGGCCCGAGGGCAGGGTGATGGGCATTTCGTAGACCTTGTCCAGCGCAAAGGTGGACAGGTCGATGGTGCCCACCGCCAGCTCGGAGAGGTTCTCCACCGTGTCGGCCGGGCCCGCCACCCGCAGCTCGGTCTGGCTGAGGGAATAAATCAGCACCGAGTCGTCAAAGTTGGGGGGCGTATTCACAAACCGCACATTGATGGGTAGGGTCGCCGTCTTGTACACCGTCAGGGTGACGTCCACCGTCTCATGGTCGGCGGTGACGTAGTTGAACTCCAGCTCGTGGCCGTTCTCGTTGTAGAAGCGAAGGTTGGTGTTCACCGTGACGCTGTCGCTGAGGATGTCGCTGTAGCTGACCTCGGCGGTGCAGGATGCCACGTCCGCCAGCTCGCTGGACGGACCGGTCAGGGTCACCGTCTCGTTGGAGGCGGCGGTGCTGTAGAGGATGTAGCCATCCTCAATGGTCAGGTAGCGGGTATTCACCTGGATGGGGAGGGTCTTTTCCTCCACCACGTCAAACACCACGTCCACCGTGTTGTCGGCGTCGGCGATGGACACCGAAATGTTGCTGGCCACAGCGGTGTTGACGCATCGGACCCGCAGCTGGAGGTTCTTGGTGCCGCTGGAACGGACCGAGGAGTAGTCGGGATAGACCACAAAGTCCTCCTGGGTCAGGTCGCCGATGGTGTAGCCGTCGCCCGAGATGGTCAGGTCCACGGTGCGCTCGGGTGCCTCCACAATGCTGAGGCCCCGGGAGGTATAGACGCTGGACTCATAGGTATAGTCCACCGGCACGCCCTTTTTCACGATGGTGGTGTTGGGTTTGACCACGGTGGTGACGGCCACCCACATGAGGAGCGCCACCAGAAAGGCAATGCCCAGCCGGACCCGGCGGTCCTCCAGAAGGGAACGGTTCTGCCCTCCGTCGGCACGGAACGGCTTTTTGATCGGATTCATTTCCCCTCTCCCTCCTTCTTTCTCCAGTCCATCAGGGACAGAACCTGTCCCTTGAAGGTATCAAAACCCTTGCTGCGGTCGGCAGCGGCTTCCTTGGGGATCATCTCGTCCACCAGACGGGTGTAGAGGGTCTGGCGGTCAAAGTGGCGGATCAGGACGCCGTTTTTGGCCATCGAGATGATGCCGGTCTCCTCGCTCACCACAATGGCGATGGCGTCGGAGTTTTCGGCAATGCCCAGGCAGGCCCGGTGCCGGGTGCCCATATCCTTGCCCAGATCCAGGTTGTTGGACAGGGGCAGCACGCAGCCCGCCGCCTTGATGCGGCCATCCTCAATGATGGCGGCGCCGTCGTGGAGGGGGGTGCCCTCGTAGAAGATGGTGCCCAGGATCTCGGGGTTGACCTCACAGTCCACCGGGGTGCCGGTGCGCTCGATTTCCGCCAGGTCGGTGCGGCGCTCCAGCACGATCAGGGCGCCGGTCTTGGTCTCGGAAAACCGCTCGGCGGCGTCGCAGATGGCAATGATGGCGCTGCGCCAGCTGCCGCGGGTGGCGGGGTCCACATGGCGGACCCGGAAGAACTTCAAAAACCACTGGTCGGTCTGGCCCATCCGCTCCAGAGCGCGGCGGATCTCGGGCTGAAAGACCACCACCAGGGTCAGCAGACCGACCTGGAGCAGCGAATTCATAATCCAGGTGACGGTGCGCATGTTGGCGGTGGTGGCCACCACATAGATCACGCCCACCACCAGGGCGCCCCGGGCCAGCTGGCCGGCGCGGGTGCGGCTGACGATGCCCAGGATCTGATAGATCACAAAGGTGACGATCAGCACATCCAGCAGGTCGGCCAGATTAAAGGTTTGAAAGTTTGCGATGATGGAACTCCAGTTCATTGGTTATCACTCCTGTCAGCGGGGCTGAATCAAGGCGACGGCGTGGGCGGCAATGCCCAGCCCCTCCCCGGTAAAGCCGAGATGTTCCTCGGTGGTGGCCTTGACGCTCACCGCATCCACCGGCAGGCCAAAGGCTGCCGCCAGATTCTGGCGCATGGCGGGGATATGGGGGGCCAGCTTGGGCCGCTGGCAGAGGATGGTGGCGTCGATGTTGCCCACCTTCCAGCCGGCCTTTTCCACCAGGGCGGCCACCGCCCGGGCCAGGGCCAGGCTGTCGGCCCCGGCATAGGCGGGGTCATTGTCGGGGAAGTGCTGGCCGATATCCCCCAGCGCCGCCGCGCCCAGCACCGCATCCATGACGGCGTGGGTCAGGACGTCGGCGTCCGAGTGGCCCAGCAGGCCCTTTTCAAAGGGCACGCTGACGCCGCCCAGAATCAGAGGGCGGTCCTCCACCAGGCGGTGCACGTCATAGCCATGTCCAATACGCATCTTGGTCTCTCCTTGCATCGGGGCGCCGGGCAGGTCCTCCCGGGTTGTAATCTTGTAGTTGGCGTAGTCTCCCTGGGTCAGCCGCACCGGCAGCCCCGACAGCTCAAACAGGCTGGCGTCGTCGGTGACCAGACGGGCTTTCTGGGGGTCCAGCTGTTCGGTGACCCGCAGGTATGTATCCCGGTCAAAACACTGGGGGGTCTGGATGGCGTACAGGCTGGACCGGTCGGGGGTCAGGCTCACCAGGCACTGGGCCGGGACGGTTCGTCCGTCCCCCGGGGTGCCGCACTTGATGGTGTCCTTCACCGGCACTGCGGGCGCCGCGGCGCCCCAGCCTTCGGCGCCGTTCAGGGCCGCCTCGATGACCTCCTGGCTCACAAAGGGCCGGGCCGC
Source organism: Faecalibacterium sp. An77 (assembly GCF_002161315.1). Classification (NCBI taxonomy): domain Bacteria; kingdom Bacillati; phylum Bacillota; class Clostridia; order Eubacteriales; family Oscillospiraceae; genus Faecalibacterium; species Faecalibacterium sp. An77. The sequence continues at coordinate 99,318 of NZ_NFHK01000004.1, read as the reverse complement.
GTCATGGATGGCCACCAGCTCCTTCACCGCCGCCAGCACGCCGTTGCGGGCGCTCTCGGCCCGGGTGGACCCGCCCGACACCAGCCGCACCGGCTTGTGACAGCGGGCGGCCTCCTGTTTGGCCAGGGTCGGGTCGGCCCCGGTCACAAGGATGATCTCACTGATTTGGGGACACGCATCAAACGCCCGGAGGCTGCGGCCCAAAACCGTCTCGCCCCCCAGGTCAAAAGCAAGTTTATCAAAGCCCATCCGGCTGGAGGAGCCTGCTGCCAGTATCACGGCGGAAGCTTTCTTTTTCATTTGTCTGTCCTCATCCTTGTTACTGGCCTGCCAAATGCGCAAAGGTCCAGTATATCCTACAAAAATCCGATTATTATTATAACGCATCGACTTGTAAACTGCAACTGTTTCAGCCCCGCGCACAAAACAAAAGATCCCCGCCAGCCGGGGCGGGGAATTTCCATTTTTTTACACTTTTGCTCCCGGTGCCGAAAAACCCGCTTCCACAGTGGGATAATCCCCCGGCCGGGGCCCTTTTTGCCCCCCTGCAGCAAAAACAGCGCACGGACTTTCATCCGTGCGCTGCTTTCAACTTTTGTTCAATGCGGTGGTGCCGTCCAATGTTTTAGGCGAGCAGGGGCTGGAGAGCGGCAGCCAGAGCGTCTTTCTGGGCCTGTGCCTCGGCCAGGTCCTTGCCGAGGGTGGTGAAGTAGGTCTTGATCTTGGGCTCGGTGCCGGAGGGACGCACCACGACGGTGGCGCCGCCTTCCAGAGTGTAGATCAGGACGTTGGCTGCGGGCAGGCCAGTCTCCTCGGGTTTCTCGTAGTCGGTGACCTTGACCACCTTGTGGCCGGCGAACTCAGCGGGGGGATTCTCCCGCAGTTCCTTCATGATGCCGGCCATCTTGTCCATACCGGTCAGGCCGGGGAATTCGTAGCTGTCCACCTTGTTCAGGTAGCGGCCGTACTCCTTATAGATCTCCTCCAGGCGCTGCTTGATGGAGGAACCGATGCTGCGGTAGTAAGCAGCCATCTCGCAGATCAGCATGGAGCCGATGACGGCGTCCTTGTCGCGGACGTAGGGACCAGCCAGGTAGCCGTAGCTCTCCTCGAAGCCGAAGATGAAGCGGTCCACTTCGCCGGCGGCCTCCAGGTTGGCGATCTGGTCGCCGATCCACTTGAAGCCGGTCAGGACGCTGCGCATCTCGACGCCGTAGTGGGCGGCGATGGCATCGGCCAGCGGGGTGGAGACGATGGACTTGACCGCCACGGGGTTGGCGGGCATGGTGCCCTTCTCGATGCGGCCGGCGCAGATGTAGTCCAGCAGCAGAGCGCCCATCTCGTTGCCGCTCACCAGCTCATAGCTGCCGTCGGGGCACTTCATGGCGATGCCCACGCGGTCGGCGTCGGGGTCGGTGGCCAGCATCAGGTCGGCGCCGGACTTCTCAGCCAGCTCCAGGCCCAGCTTCAGGGCGTCGAAGATCTCGGGGTTGGGATAGGAGCAGGTGGTGAAGTAGCCGTTGGGGTACTCCTGCTCGGGAACGATGGTGATATCGGTGATGCCCATGTCGTTCAGCACGTGGGTGACGGGCACCAGGCCGGAACCGTTCAGGGGGCTGTAGACCAGCTTCAGGCCGGCGGTCTTGCACAGGCCGGGACGGACCTGGCGGGCCTCGATGGCCTCGTACAGGGCGTTCTTGCAGTCGTCGCCCACAAAGCGGATCAGGCCCTGCTCGACGCCCTCAGCGAAGGAGATGTACTTGGCGCCGGTGAGCACGTCGGTCTTCTGAATCTCGTCGTAGACGATGGCGGCGGCGTCATCGGTCATCTGGCAGCCGTCGGGGCCATAGGCCTTGTAGCCGTTGTACTTGGCGGGGTTGTGGGAAGCGGTGACCATGATGCCCGCGTTGCAGTTGTAGTAGCGGGTGGCGAAGCTCAGGGCCGGAACCGGCATCAGAGCATCGTAAATCCGGACCTTGATGCCGTTGGCAGCCAGAACGCCGGCGGCCGTCTTGGCAAAGATATCGCTCTTGAGGCGGCTGTCGTAGCTGATGGCCACAGTCTGGGTGCCGCCCTGGGTCTTGACCCAGTTGGCCAGGCCCTGGGTGGCCTGACGGACAACGTAGATATTCATCCGGTTGGTGCCGGCGCCCAGCACGCCGCGCAGGCCGGCGGTGCCGAACTTCAGCGCAACAGCAAAGCGGTCCTTGATCTCTGCATCATTTCCCTCGATTTTTGCCAGTTCAGGCTTGAGATCGGCGTCCTCCAGGTCGGCCGCCATCCAGCGCTTGTATTCATCCAGATACATTGTGAACACCTTACCTTTGCTTTTTTTCGCAGGGCATACTGCCCCTATCTTCGTGACTATACTTATAGTTTATGCCACCGGGACAAGTATGTCAATTCTATAATATGCAACAAGATGTATCCCGCAAAACCAGCAAAAGGCACAAAAAATGTGCAGTGCCTTCCGGCACTGCACGATAAGATGAAACCCTGTGGTTTTATTCCGTCTCGCCGGCGGCTTCGCTGGAAGCCTCACCGGAGGCGGCGCTGTCGGCCGAGGGGGCCGGCTCGCCGCTGAGGACCGACTGGAGCAGCGTCTGGGCGCCGGCCACCGATTCCTCGTCGGGCATCATGACATACAGCTTCTGGCCCTGGGCCGAGTAGCAGTGGGTGCTGGAGGAGCTGCTGCCGGTGACGGTATAGCTCTCGATGTCCCACACGGCAAAGTCGGACAGCTGCATCCGCACCAGGGCGGTGATCTGATTGGAGGACAGGCTGGTGACAAAGTTGTCCGACACCGCCGCCAGCAGGCGGCTGTAACTGGTGAGGATGGCGGGGCTCTTGATCTTGTTCAGCATGGCCTCGATGACCTTCATCTGGTTGATGCCGCGCTGGATGTCGCCGGTGGGGAACGCATGGCGCTCCCGGGCAAAGGCCAGGGCGGCGGCGCCGTCCAGATGGTTCCAGCCCTCCACAAAGTCGGTGGGATTGTAATAGCCGGGGCTGCCCACCGAGGTAAAGGTGTAGTCGGAATAGACGTCGATGCCGCCCAGAGCGTCCACCACATCAATGAATCCGGCGAAGTTGATCCGCACATAGTGGTCCACCGGCACCCCGTAGAGGCCGCCCAGGGTCTCCATGGAGGTTTCCACGCCGTAGAGGCCGGCGTGGGTCAGCTTGTCCTTGCTGTCGGTGCCGGCCAGGTCCACGTAGTAGTCCCGGGGGGTGTTCACCAGGGCCACCCGCTTGGTCAGGGGGTTGACTGCCGCCAGAATATTCACGTCGCTGCGTGCGTTGTCGGTCAGATCGCCCCGGGTGTCCACGCCGCTGAGGTAGACCACAAAGGGCTCGGTGGTGATGGCCATGGCCTCGTAGTCGGTGATGGTTTCATCCCCGATGGTGACCTTGTCCAGGGCGTCCAGGCCCTGCTGGGCCCAGACGCAGCCCACCGCCATGGCGGCGCTGAGCACCAGGGACAGAACCCGGGTCAGGAACCCCCGCACCTTGTACCGCTGGCACTTGTAGACCAGCAGCCAGACCAAAACCAGCAAAGCGGCCAGAACCGCCAGGTAATAGACGGGCAGCATCTTGGTGCGGTACAGCTGCACGAGAGCTGCCGCGCTCAGGACTGCCTGCAGGAACAGGATCAGCATAAGTAAGCCTCGGATGGGTGAATGTTCGGACGCTTTGGCGGCCGTGCGGGCGGTGGTGCGGGCCGGACGGGTCCCGCGGCCCGCATGGGCCGTGGGGGCCGCATGGGACGGCGCAGAAGGCGGCGGAGCGGGCGGCTCCTGGCCGGGCTGGAAAAAGTCCCGGCTGTCCACCGTCACCGGATCGGCAGCCGACTTTTCGTCGCTGCGCCGGATCTTCTGCGGCTGATGCCGCGATGTACCGGACGAGCGCTCCTCCGGCTCAAAGTCAAAGTCCATAGGGTTCAAGCTCCTTTGCATCAGCCGGCCGGCACAAGGGTCAGCACGGCGCGGGCGGGCAGGCAGGTGGCGGTCTGATCCTCCAGGGTCAGCCAGCCATACCCCTCGCAGACATGGTCGGGGCAGGGCGAATCCACAAAGCGGGCCGCCCCGTCCTTGATTTCAATGTGGACGGTGAGATAACCGGTATCCACGTCGTATCGCTGGTTCACGTCCAGCGGCAGGTCCAGAACGGTGCTGTCGTCGCCGTAGACCAGCTGGGCTTTCAGCGGGCGTTCGGGGTCCTTGCCGGCGTCCCGCAGCAGAAACAGTGCGGCCGCCGCGGCCAGGATCACCGCCGCAAACAAAAGATTCACAAGCAGTTTTTTGTGCTGCATAGACACTCCTTACTGGATGTTCAGCTCCTCCAGCTGGGCCAGCCAGGCCGCCGCCGAGGCGTCGCTGGGCATCCGCCAGTCGCCGCGGGGAGACAGGGTGACGCTGCCCACCTTGGGGCCGTCGGGCAGGCAGCTGCGCTTGAACTGCTGGGCAAAGAACCGCCAGTAGAAGCTGCGCAGCCACTTGTACAGCACCGCGTCGGGGTACTCGGGCCGGCCCGCAAAGGCGGCCTGTGCCAGCCGGAAGATCTTCCGGGGGCCAAAGCCGAACCGCAGGACGTAATACAAACAGAAGTCGTGGAGCTCGTAGGGGCCCACCAGCTCCTCGGTGCGCTGGGCGATCTCCCCGTCCTTGGCGGGCAGCAGCTCGGGCGAGACGGGGGTGTCCAGAATATCCACCAGCACCCGGCGCAGTTCCTCGCTGGATGCGGTGTCGGCCTCGTACTGAACCAGGTGGCGCACCAGGGTCTTGGGGACGCCGGCGTTGACGCCGTACATGCTCATGTGGTCGCCGTTGTAGGTGGCCCAGCCCAGAGCCAGCTCGGACAAGTCGCCGGTGCCCACCACAAAGCCCCCGTGCAGGTTGGCAATGTCCATCAGTTCCAGGGTGCGGACCCGGGCCTGGCTGTTCTCAAAGGTGACGTCGGGGGTCTGGCCGTCGTGGCCGATGTCCGCAAAGTGGCTGCGGACGGTGTTGGTGATGTTGACCTCCCGGAAGGACACCCCCAGCTCCTGGCAGAGAATTTCGGCGTTGCTGCGGGTCCGTCTGGTGGTGCCGAAGCAGGGCATGGTCACCGCCAGCACGTCGGCGGCAGGACGGCCCAGCTGGCGCATGGCACGGGCCGCCACCAGCAGGGCCAGGCAGCTGTCCAGGCCGCCCGAAATGCCGATGACCGCCGTTTTGGCGTGGGTGTGCTCGATCCGCTTGGCCAGGCCGTCGGCCTGCATCCGCAGGATCAGCTCGCACCGCTGGGCGCGGCGGAGGGGATCGCCCGGCACAAAGGGAGCCGGATCAATCCGCCGGGTCAGGACGGTGTCGGTGACCTCCAGGTCAAAGGACACAGTCTGATAGCCCTCCTCCGAGGGGACAAAACTGGTGTTGCGGGCCCGCTCGGCCAGCATCCGGGCGCAGTCCAGCTCGGTCTCGGCGTCCCCGCCCGCGAAGGGCTGGGACTCGGCCAGAAGGGCGCCGTTCTCGGCGATCAGGTTGTGGCCGGCAAAGACCATGTCCTGGGTGCTCTCGCCGTGGCCGGCGGAGGCGTACAGATAACCGCACAGCAGCCGGGCCGACTGGTTGCTCACCAGATCCCGGCGGTACTCCGCCTTCCCGACGGTTTCGTCGCTGGCGGACAGGTTGGCGATGACGGTGGCGCCCGCCATGGCGTGGAAGGTGGAGGGGGGCAGAACGCTCCACAGGTCCTCGCACAGCTCCACGCCCAGCACAAACTCGGGCATCTGGCGGCAGGCAAACAGCAGCGAGGTGCCGAACAGGGTCTCCTGTCCGCAGACCGTCACGGTGCGGACGGTCTTGCTGCCGGGGGCGAAGTGGCGCTTTTCGTAGAATTCACCGTAGTTGGGCAGGCAGGTCTTGGGGACGATGCCCAGCAGCCGGCCGCAGCAGACCACGGCGGCGCAGTTATACAGCTTGCCGTTCACCATCAGGGGCAGGCCCACCAGAGCCACCAGGTCCAGCCCTTCGCTGGCCCGGAGGATCTCCTCCAGCCCGGCCAGGGCCGCCTGCTGCAGCGCCTGCTGGAAGAACAAATCCCCGCAGGTATACCCGGTGAGGGCCAGCTCGGGCAGCACCGCCAGCTTGACCCCGCGCCGTGCGCAGTCGTTGAGGGCCGAGACAATCTGCCCGGCGTTATAGGCGCAGTCCGCCACCCGCAGCGCGGGGGAAAGGGCCGCTGCTTTCAGAAAACCATCCTTCATACAAGACACATCCTGTCCAATTTTACACCAGCATTTGACGCTCCAAAGAGCATGGATCGGCTTTAGTATAGCACATTTTCACCAAAACGAAAAGAAACAAACTGTTAAAATCGCAGAAAAAGGAGGCCTGCTGTCCAAAGCAGGCCCCCAAAACGTCTCAGGTGGAAAACGAGATAGACCGTAAGCCGGGTTCTGTATTAAACGACGATCTGTCTAGGCCCGCCATTGCTGACGGGCTCGTGCCGCCTTCAGGACACGCGAGCAGCGCTTGTACGTCCCATATAGGCGTTGCTTCCGGTAGGGTTTACAAAGCCGAATGGTCACCCATCCGCTGGTGAGCTCTTACCTCGCCCTTTCATCCTTACCGCACAAAGGTGCGGCGGTTTCCTTTCTGTTGCACTTTCCCTGGGGTCACCCCCGGCTGCCGTTAGCAGTTACCGTGCTCTGTGAAGCCCGGACTTTCCTCAGAGCGGTCAAGCCGCCCCGCCGCCGTATGTTCCACTCGTTTTCCACGCTACATGATACCATAATCCGGCGTCATTTGCAAGTCTTGGGATTTTTTGTTATACTTATATGACATTTCAGCCCGGAAAGGAGGCCCCAGGCCATGCGGCTGTATTTCCCTGTTCCCCCGCAGGCCGGGCCTGAGGGGGTCCTGCTCCGCAGCTTTCTGCGGGAGTGCCGCCTGTCCACCGACCTGCTGCGGGCGGTGAAGTTCCGGGGCAGCGGCTTTTGGGCCGACGGCAAACCGGTTCTGGCCAACCAGCGGGTCTTTCCGGGTCAGGTGGTGTCCTTCGCCTTCCCCGAGGAGGAGGGCGGCTGTGAGCCCCAGCCGGAGATCCCGGTGCGGACGGTTTACGAGGACTTTTTCGCGGTGGTGCTGGACAAGCCCGCCGGCATTGCGGTCCACCCCACCCTCAACTATCCCGGCGGCACCCTGGCCAACGGCTACGCCGCCCTGCGGCAGGCCGCCGGCCGCAGCCCGGTCTTTCGGCCGGTGAACCGGATCGACAAGGACACCAGCGGCCTGGTGCTGGCGGCCCAGACCAGTTACGCCGCTCCCCTGCTGGCCCAAAACGTGGACAAGCTCTATTATGCGGTGGCCGAGGGTGAGCTGCCCCTGGGTCCGGGGGTCATCGACGCCCCCATCGGCCGCCGGGGCGACAGCATCATCGGCCGGTGCGTTACCCCCGACGGCAAGCCCAGCCGCACCGAGTATACCATTATAAAGGCGGAAAATGGCCTCAGCCTGGCGGCCTGCGTCCCGGTCACCGGGCGCACCCATCAGATCCGGGTCCACTTCGCCTCCATCGGCCATCCCCTGGCTGGGGATGACCTGTACGGCGGGCACCGGGACCGGATCGGGCGTCAGGCCCTTCACTGCGGCCGGCAGCGGTTCCTGGTGCCGGAGGGACATCCCATGCCCGACGGCTTTTGGATCGACATGCCCCTGCGGCTCTCCCCCGTCACGGTGGAAAGCCCCCTGCCCGCCGACATAATTGCGTTATTTTCGTGAAAAGTCGGTGAAAGCTTCATCCAAATTCTGTGCAAAACCTTGCCTCAGGGCCTGCACGGTGTATAATTTAGTTAAGAACGTACGGTCCGGCAGCCGCTGGTCTGGCCGGGCTGTATTTTTTGCGCGTTCCGCGCCCCCGCTGCGGGGCGGGGCCGGACAGGCTTTCTTCCCTGTCCCGTTCCCGGCCGCCGCCGGGTTTTTGATGCGATATGCCTTCGCTTTTGTATAGATGCATCCAATCCCACCGGAAGGAGAACCACTCTTTTGATTGACGATAAAATCAAGGAGCCGCAGGACGTTCAGCCGAGCGCCCCGCCTCCCCTGACAACAAAAGAAAAACTGCGGGCATTCTGGGCCCGGGTGCAGTGCAGCAGCCTGCTGCGCCGCCACCATTTCCGCGCCCGGACCCGCCGCCGCATGGAGGGCTTCGGCGCCTTCCTCAGCCGTTTCCCGCTGGCCCGGCAGGCCGGCGACTTTCTGTATTCTCTGGGCTTCGCCGGCGAATACAGCATGATCCAGGCCGGGCGGGTCATTGAATCCGCCGCCATCTGGCTGTCCGCCGCCTTCCTGCGGGCGTGGCAGGATGTGGCCGACACCGCTTTCCCCGGCGCCCGGACGGTGCTGCGGGAGCTGTTTGAGCCTCTGTATGTGCTTTGCCGCGGTGTGCGCAACATCTGGGTTCACGGCACCAACGTCCGCCGTGAAAAAGGATTTTGGGCCGGCATTGTGGCCGACCTTCAGTACTTAGGCCGCGGTGCGGTCCGCTATGCAGGCCTGCTGCCCCGGATGGTGGTGTACCTGCTGCCCCTGGGCTCTCTGGCCATCCTGCTGACGGTGGTTCAGGTCATGGTGGGCAGCCCCTACACCCTGGCCGTGGACGTCAACGGCGTCACGGTGGGCCATGTGGCCAACGAAGATACCTTTGACTCAGCCCGTGAGGACGTGCTCCAGCGCGTCAACTACGCCGGCACCTCCGGCGAAGCCGAGCTGACCATCGAGCCTACCTACCGGCTGGCCATTTCCACCGAGGTTCTGGACGAAAGCCAGATGGCCGACGCCATCCTGTCCGCCGTCAGCGACGAGATCAGCGAGGGCACCGCCCTCTATCTGGATGGGGAACTGACCGCCGTCTGTGCCGAGGGCGACCAGCTGGAGCTGTACCTGGACGGGATGCTCTCGGCCTATCAGGATGACGCAGACCCCACCGCCGTGGTCAGCTTCAACCGGACCGTCACCCTGGAGGACGGGCTGTATTTCACCGACAGCTTCAAGGATTACGCCGATGTGGTGTCCCTGCTGTCGGGCGTGCGCCAGGCCGAGCGGGTCTACACCGTGCAGCAGGGCGACAGCATCAGCCTGATTGCCACCAAGAACAACCTTACCACCGCGGAGCTGTGCGAGCTCAACGACATCACCACCGATACCGCCATCTTCCCCGGCGACGAGCTGATCGTCACCCGGGAGGAGGCCATGCTGGAGGTCCAGATCACCCGGACCGTCACCTGGACCGAGGAAATCCCCTTCTCCACCCAGAAAACCCAGTCCAGCGAATACGCCTTCGGCACCACCCACACGGTACAGGAGGGTGAAAACGGCATCCGCACCATCACCGCCGAGAACGTCTACGACACCGAGGGCAACCTGCTGGAACAGACCATCGTCAGCAGCGAGGTCACCAAGGAGCCGGTCAACCGGGAGATCGTGGTGGGCACCAAGCTGCCCAGTGGCAGCGTCGCCCAGGTGGGCAACGGCACCTTCATCTGGCCGGTGCCCCAGTACACCTATTGTTCCCGCTGGTATTCCAGCAGCCACAAGGGCGTGGACATCTGCGCCCCCGCCGGCACTCCCATCTACGCTTCCGCCAGCGGCGTCATCAGCAAGGCCGGCTACGAGCGGAACGGCGCCGGCAGCGGCTACGGCTACTCCATCATCATCAACCACGGCAACGGCTACAGCACCGTTTACGCCCACTGCCTGTCCCTGACCGTCAGCGCCGGCCAGGCGGTCAGCCAGGGCCAGCTGATTGGTTACGTCGGCTCGACCGGCCGTTCCAGCGGCAACCACTGCCACTTTGAGATCCGTTACAACGGCCGTTACCTGCCGCCTCAGAATTACTTCAACAAATAAAGGAGGTTTGTCCCTATGTCCACTCCGCACATTGCCGCAGAACCGGGCGATTTCGCCAAAACTGTCCTGATGCCGGGCGACCCGCTGCGGGCCCAGTTCATCGCCGAGACCTTCCTGCAGGATGTCCGCCAGGTCACCGCTGTCCGCGGGATGCTGGGCTTCACCGGCACCTATGAGGGCCGCCCCATCAGCGTGATGGGCAGCGGCATGGGTATGCCGTCCATCGGCATCTACTCCTATGAGCTGTTCAAGTTCTACGGCGTCGAGAACATCATCCGCATCGGCTCCGCCGGCAGCTACACCGACAAGGCCAAGCTGTTCGACGTGGTGCTGGCCTCCGGCGCAGTCAGCGAGTCCAGCTACGCCAAGACCCAGAGCGGCTTTGAGGGCCACATCACCTTCCCCAGCCGTTCCCTGAACGAAAGGCTCAAGGCATCCGCTGCCAAGCAGGGCATCCCCCTCATCGAGGGCAACATCCACTCCTCCGACGTGTTCTATCGCCAGCCCTCGGACGAAAAGCCCACCTACTGGGAAAAGCTGCGGGACGAGCAGGGCTGCGTCTGCGTGGAAATGGAGAGCTTCGCCCTCTTTGCCAACGCCCAGATCCTGGGCAAGAACGCCGCCTGCCTGCTGACCATCTCGGACAGCTTTGTCTCCCCCGAGATCACCACCGCCGAGCAGCGCCAGAAGAGCTTCACCGACATGATGAAGGTGGCCCTGGGCGCAGAGTATTGAGGAGAACACCATGTCTGAACTGACCCGTGAGGAAAAACAGGAGCTGATCCGCCTGGCGCTGGACGCCCGCACCCGGGCTGTAGCCCCCTACAGCCGCTTCACGGTGGGAGCCGCCCTCCGCAGCACCGACGGTCAGATTTTCACCGGCTGCAACATTGAGAACGCCGCCTTTACCCCCACCAGCTGCGCCGAGCGCACCGCTCTGTTCAAGGCGGTCAGCGAAGGGGTCACCCATTTCACCGACATTGCGGTGGTGGGCGCCCGGATGGGCGAGGTCAACGAGCTGGTCACGGGGCCCTGCGGGGTCTGCCGCCAGGCTCTGTATGAGTTCTGCGGGCCCAGCCTCAATGTCATCATGGCCAAAACCCCCGACGACTTCATCGAGCGCACCCTGGGCGAACTGCTTCCCTTCGGTTTCGGCCCGGCCAACATCTGACGCAAATTACCTAAAATTCCAAAGCAAAACACCCGTGATTGTGTTGGTTTTCGCTATTTTTCGGCCAATATTGTAAAGATTTTGTAATGGAAAACCGCTTGAACCTCACACATTTTGTAGCTATACTGGAATATAGAGAATGCGGCGTTATGCCCCCGCATTCCGCATCATGTTTCTGTCCGTAAATGGTTGCAGACAACTGTTAAAAAGGAGATAATTCTTATGAATATGATTTCGCGTCGTAAGTTTATGGCCGTGGCTGGCGCAGCCGCTGCTGTTTCTGTTCTGACCGCCTGCGGCAGCTCCTCCAGCACCGCTTCCAGCACTGCTGCTTCTTCCAGCACCGCTTCCAGCGCTGCCTCCGGCGAGGCCGCTGAGGGCACCGCTGTTTCCTACGTGGCTCTGTGCTGCGACACCGGCACCATCGATGACGAGAGCTTCAACCAGGCTTGCTGGACCGCTGTCCAGAACTACATGGGCGAAAACTGCCAGTACTACATCCCCGAGGCTGACGCTTCCGATGAGGACCGCGAGACCATGATCCGTCAGGCTGTCAACGACGGCGCTGACACCGTTGTCTGCGTTGGCTACCTGTACGGCGCTTCCCTGGCCTGGGCTGCTGAGCAGTACCCCGACACCCGCTTCATCGCCGTTGACGTGACCCAGGCCGACATCGGCACCGACACCATCCCCGCCAACTGCTACTGCATCACCTTCAAGGAGGAGCAGGCAGGCTACCTGGCAGGTTACGCCATCGCCAAGGACGGCTTCACCAAGCTGGGCTTCCTGGGCGGCATGGCTGTTCCCGCTGTTATCCGCTACGGCTACGGCTACATCCAGGGCATTGACGCTGCTGCTCAGGAGACCGGCAACGCCGTTGAGGTGAACTACTACTACGGCGGCCAGTTCTACGGCGACGCCAACATCACCTCCCGTATGGAGGGCTGGTACACCAGCGGCACCGAGGTCGTCTTCGCCTGCGGCGGCGGCATCTACACCTCCGCTCTGGAGGCTGCCATCAAGTCCAACGGCTACGTCATCGGCGTGGACGTTGACCAGAACTACATCGGCGCCAACGGCGTGGCTGACGGCACCTACAGCTACAACCCCTTCATCACTTCCGCTATGAAGCAGCTGACCGTCGCTGTTGAGTCCGCTCTGGGCGACATCGACGACGGCGAGTGGACCACCATCGCTGCTACCAACGGCAACTTCGGCCTGGAGGAGGGCGACTACGTCGGCCTGCCCACCGCTGAGGACAGCTGGAATTTCCGCACCTTCACCGTCGATGAGTACGAGGCTGTCAAGGCCAAGATCGCTTCCGGCGAGATCGTTGTGGACAACTCCAGCGAGGACAGCGTGAAGCCCACCACCAGCGATCTGGTCAAGGTCACTTACGTTCAGTAAGCTGGTCTCATAACCAGGCTGGACAAGCTTCGGTTTCCATCGAGCGGGGCACCCCCACGGGTGCCCCGCTTTTTTGTCCCCTCTCTCCGGCCTCCCCTGCCTTCAACCCCTCAAAAAGTCGGATTTTCAGGGATTTTGCGCCGCAAAAAAGCGCATAAAGCTGTGCTTTTTTATCTTAATTTTTTTGCAGATTTTTCGGCAGGTTCCACAAGTAAAGTCATACTTTTTCGTCGAACTCACCGGTTTCAGTAGTATCCCACCGTTTCCGGCACAAAATCTCTGTCTTTTTTGCAAAATGCCAGATTTTGAGACATATTTTCCTTGCAAAGTAGCATTAGAATACGTTATAATGGATAAAGTGATAACAAAGCGTTACCATCATGTGAAAGGAGAGTGAGCAGATTGGCCGAGGATTATGTGATCGAGATGCTCCACATTACCAAGGAATTCCCTGGAATCAAGGCGAACGATGATATTACCCTCCAGCTGCGCAAAGGTGAAGTTCACGCTCTGTTGGGCGAAAACGGCGCCGGCAAGAGCACCCTGATGAGCGTGCTGTTTGGTCTGTACCAGCCCGAGCAGGGTAAGATTCTCAAGAGTGGCAAGGAGGTCCAGATCCGCAACCCCAACGACGCCAACGCGCTGGGCATCGGCATGGTCCACCAGCACTTCAAACTGGTGGAATGCTTTACCGTTCTGGACAACATCATCCTGGGCGTGGAGCCCAACAAGCTGGGCTTTCTGCAGAAAGCCGAAGCCCGCAAGAAGGTCATGGCTCTGAGCGAGAAATATGGCCTGCGGGTGGACCCGGACGCGCTGGTCAGCGACATTTCGGTGGGCATGCAGCAGCGCGTCGAGATTCTGAAGATGCTCTACCGGGACAATGAGATCCTGATTTTTGACGAGCCCACCGCCGTTCTGACCCCCCAGGAGATCGACGAGCTGATGGAGATCATGCGGGGCTTCAAGAAAGAGGGCAAGAGCATCCTGTTCATCACCCACAAGCTCAACGAGATCATGGCGGTGGCCGACCGGTGCACCGTCCTGCGCAAGGGCAAGTATGTGGGCGTCACCGACATTGCCAACACCAACCAGGAAGAGCTGTCCCGCATGATGGTGGGCCGCGACGTTCAGCTGCAGGTGGACAAGTCCCCCGCCCATCCCGGCGAGGTGATCCTGGACGTCCAGGGCGTGAACGTGCCCAGCTCCACCCACAAGAAGAGCGCCGTCCGGGATGTGTCGTTCCAGGTGCGAGCGGGCGAGATCGTCTGCCTGGCCGGCATCGAGGGCAACGGACAGACCGAGTTTGTCTACGGCCTCACCGGCCTGGAAAAGGTCACCAAGGGCAAAATCACCTTCTGCGGCAAGGACATCACCCACGCTTCCATCCGGGAGCGCTCCAAGTCGGGCATGAGCCACATCCCCGAGGACCGTCACAAGCACGGCCTGGTGCTGGACTACAGCCTGGAGAACAACATGGTGCTGCAGCGCTACTGGCAGTCCGAGTTCCAGAGCCATGGCTTCATCCGCAAGGACAAGGTGCGGGAGTATTCCGACCGTCTGATTGAGCAGTACGACGTCCGCAGCGGCCAGGGCAGTGTCACCATTGCCCGCAGCATGTCGGGCGGCAACCAGCAGAAGGCCATCATCGCCCGCGAAATCGACCGCGACCCCAAGCTGCTGGTGGCTGTGCAGCCCACCCGCGGCCTGGACGTGGGCGCCATCGAGTATATCCATCGCCAGATCGTGGCCCAGCGGGACGCCGGCAAGGCGGTTCTGCTGGTGAGCCTGGAGCTGGACGAGGTCATGAACCTGTCCGACCGCATCCTCGTCATGTACGAGGGCGAGGTCGTGGGCGAGTTTGACCCCAAGACCACCACCGTCCAGGAGCTGGGCCTGTATATGGCCGGCGCCCGCAAGCAGGGGAAAGGAGAATAAGCGCTTTATGGATACCAAGAAAAAGATGCTTTCCCGCGGGGGCAACAGCCGGTCGGCCTTTGTCAGCGTGCTGGCAGCTCTGCTGTGCATCCTGATCGGCCTGGTGTTCGGCTATCTGGTGCTGCTGGCCATCAACGCCGAGCACGCCTGGACCGACGGCTTTGTCCGCATCCTGAAGGGCGGCTTCTATGACGCCCCCTACGGCGTGGGCCGCACCCTGGCCAACGCCGCCCCCCTCATCATGACCGGTCTTTCGGTGGCCTTCGCCTTCAAAACCGGCCTGTTCAACATCGGCGCCGCCGGCCAGTACACCCTGGGCGCCTACGGCGCTCTGTACTGCGCCATCGTCCTTCACCTGCCCTGGTATGTGGGCCTGCTGGCCTCTGCCATTCTGGGCGGCCTGTGGGGCGCCATCCCCGGCCTGTTCAAGGCCTATCTGAACATCAACGAGGTTATCACCTCCATCATGTTCAACTGGATCGGCCTGTATCTGGTCAATGAGATTGTGTACGGCAACGGCACCGGCGTGATGTACGACTCCCGCAACACCCGTACCTGGAACCTCCGCCGCCTGGAAGGCGCCGAGGGCTCTATCATCCCCGACTTCGGCCTGAACAACATGTTCCAGACCAACAGCACCACCATCGCCATCTTCCTGGCCATCGTGGTGGCCATCGTGATCTGGATTGTGCTGGACAAGACCACCTTCGGCTATGAGCTGAAGGCCGTGGGCCTCAACAAGAACGCCGCCCGCTACGCCGGCATCAACGAGAAGAAAAACCTGGTGCTGTCCATGGTCATCGCCGGCGCTCTGGCCGGCTTTGGCGCGGGCCTGTACTACCTGTCCGGCGTGTCCGAGTGGAACCCCCTGAACTCCACCACCCTGCCGGCCATGGGCTTCAACGGCATTTCGGTGGCCCTGCTGGCCAGCTCCAACCCCATCGGCACCATCTTCTCGGCCCTGTTCATCTCCCACATCACGGTGGGCGGCTCGTTCCTGTCCACCCGCTACTACCCCACCGAGGTGGCCGACCTCATCAGCGGCATCATCATCTATCTGTGCGCCTTCTCGATGCTGTTCCGCGGCAAGATCGCCAAGCTCCTGTCCGGCGGCAAACGGGCAGATAAGACCGGCAAAAAGGAGGACTAAGCTATGCTGTTGCTCATCAAATATACCCTGCTGTACGGCATCGTCCTGATGCTGGTAGCCCTGGGCGGCATGTTCAGCGAGCACTCCGGCATCATCAACATTGCCCTGGAGGGCATCATGGTCATCGGCGGCGTCGCCGGCGTCCTGGCCCTGACCCTTCTGCCCGCCACCATGCCCGCATGGCTGATCGTAGTTCTGTCCATTGTGGCGGCGGCCCTGGCCGGCATGGTCTATTCCCTGCTGCTGGCCTTCGCCTCCATCAACCTGAAAGCCGACCAGACCATCGGCGGCACCGCTCTGAACCTGCTGGCCACCGCAGTGGCGGTGGTTCTGGCCAAGTACTTCAGCGAGAGCGGCAGCGCCAAGCTGAACTACACCAACCGTCCCTTCCTGTTCTCGGTGGGCGGGCTGGAGCTCAGCGTCTTTGTCCCTCTGGGCATTGTCCTGCTGGTCATCAGCTATATCGTCATGTACAAGACCCGCTTTGGCCTGCGTCTGCGGGCCTGCGGCGAACATCCTCAGGCCGCCGACTCGGTGGGCATCAACGTCTACAAGATGCGCTACGCCGGCGTCCTGATCTCGGGCGCCCTGGGCGCCATCGGCGGCATGGCCTATATCGTTCCCCCCGTCCAGACCTGGAACTTTGAGGTGGGCGTGGCCGGCGCCGGCTTCCTGGCCCTGGCGGTCATGATCTTCGGCCAGTGGAAACCCTTCCACATCTTTGGGGCGGCCATGTTCTTCGCCGTGTTCAAGAGCCTGGCCAACATCGCCGACTCCACCTTCCTGGCCAACCTGGGCTGGTCCAGCAACATCTACAACATGATGCCCTTCATCGCATCCATGATTATCCTCGCGTTCACTTCCAAGAACAGCATGGCCCCCAAGGCCGAGGGTATCCCCTACGACAAGGGATCGCGCTAAAAACACACCCAACGCGGCGGCAGGCGGCAACAGCTTGCCGCCGTTTTTGCCCTCTCCGCCGTGTGCGGGGAAGCTGGCGAGCGCAGCGAGACTGAGAGGGCCAAAGAAAGGACACTCCCATGCAGAAAGTTTTGGTCATTGGCTGTTCGGGGGCGGGCAAGAGCACCTTTGCCCGCCGCCTGCGGGATATCACCGGCCTGCCCCTGTACTACCTGGACAGGCTCTGGCACAAAGCCGACCGCACCCACATCACCCGGGAGGAATTTGACCGGGTGCTGGCGGAATGGCTGGCGCGGCCGGCCTGGATCATCGACGGCGACTACAGCCGCACCCTCCCCCAGCGGCTGGAAGCCTGCGACACCGTCTTTTTCCTGGACTTCCCCCTGGAAGTCTGCCTGGCGGGGGTGGAAAACCGCCGGGGCGCGCAGCGCCCGGACATGCCCTGGGTGGAGGAGGAGCTGGACGCAGAGTTCCTGCAATACATCCTCGACTTCGGCCAGGCGCAGATGCCCGCCATCCGCGCCGGGCTAGAGGCGTACCGGGGCCGCCGGCAGGTCTTTGCCTTCCACAGCCGGGCCGAGGCGGACGCCTGGCTGAACGCCCTGGCGGTGACCCTCCGCCCCTACCGCCCCGAGGACTGCCCCGCGCTGGCGGCCCTCTTTTACGAGACGGTCCACACCGTCTGTACCGCCCACTACACCCCCGCCCAGCTGGACGCCTGGGCCCCCGCAGAGGGCCCCGACCTCGCTGCCTGGGACAAGAGCTTCCGGGCGCACCGGGCCCTGGTGGCGGAGCTGGACGGGCAGCTGGCGGGCTTCGGGGATCTGGACCCCGCCGCCGGCTACCTGGACCGGCTCTACGTCCACAAGGACCTGCAGGGCCGGGGCGTCGCCACCGCCCTCTGCAACGCGCTGGAAGAGGCTGCCGCCGGGCCGGTGGTCACCCATGCCTCGGTCACGGCCCGCCCCTTCTTCGCCAGGCGCGGCTACCGGGTCCTGCGGGCGCAGCAGGTGGAGCGCAGAGGGGTGACCCTGGCCAACTATGTGATGGAAAAAGCACCGGCGGGCGATCTGTGAAGTTTCTGCCAACTTTCGGGCCGGGGCCTTGCCTTTGGGCAAAAGTCATACTATACTGGAAGCAACCTATCAATCGGGATTGGAGTGATCTTCTATGCGTATCTACGACATCATTGCAAAGAAGCGGGACGGCGGCGTCCACACCCGCGCCGAGCTGGAGGCCCTGATCCGCGGCTATGTGGCGGGCGACGTGCCCGATTACCAGATGGCCGCCTGGATGATGGCGGTCTACCTGCGGGGGATGACCGACGAGGAGACCGCCATTTTGACCGACATCATGGCCCGCAGCGGCGAGATGGTGGACCTGTCCCCCATTGCCGGCATCAAGGTGGACAAGCATTCCACCGGCGGCGTGGGCGACAAGACCACCCTGGTGATTGCACCCATTGCGGCGGCCTGCGGGGTCAAGATTGCCAAGATGAGCGGCCGGGGCCTGGGCCATACCGGCGGCACCATCGACAAGATGGAGAGCGTGCCCGGCACCCGCACCGCCCTGACCCAGGAGGAATTTTTCGCCCAGGTGAACCGGATCGGCATTTCGGTCATCGGCCAGAGCGAGAACATCGCCGCGGCGGACAAAAAGATGTACGCCCTGCGGGACGTCACCGCCACCGTCAGCTGCATTCCCCTGATTGCCTCCAGCATCATGTCCAAGAAGCTGGCTTCCGGCTCGGACGCCATCCTGCTGGACGTCACCACCGGCACCGGCGCCTTCATGAAGACGGTGGAGGACAGCGTCCAGCTGGCCAAGCTGATGGTATCCATTGGCGGCCACCACGGCCGCAAGGTGGCCGCCATGATCACCGACATGGACACGCCTCTGGGCCACAACATCGGCAACAGCCTGGAAGTGATGGAGAGCATGGAAGTGCTCAAGGGCCGCGGCCCCGCAGACCTGACCGAAGTCTGTCTGCAGCTGGCGTCCTATATGCTGGTGCTGGCGGGCAAAGGAACCCCGGAAGAATGCCGCGCCATGGCCCAGCAGGTGATTGCAGACGGCAGCGCCTTTGCCAAGTGCAAAGAGATGTTTGCGGCCCAGGGCGGCGACGTGCGGGTTCTGGAGGACTACAGCCTGTTTGACCAGCCGGCGGCCAGGTATGAGGTACTGGCCGAGGCCGACGGATACATTACGGCCAACGACGCCGAGAAGATCGGCATTGCCAGCGTCCTGCTGGGAGCGGGACGGGAGAAAAAGGGCGATCCCCTGGACTACGCCGCCGGCATCATCCTGCACAAGAAGCGGGGCGACTACGTACGCCGGGGCGAGAGTCTGGCCACCTTCTGCGGCGCGCCTGAGCGCTTTGCAGCCGCCGAGGCGGTCTACCGTTCCGCCTTCACCTTCGGTCCCGAGAAACCCTCGGAACTCCCCCTCATCTACGCCATCGTCACCGACACCGGCGTCTCTTACTTTTTTGAAAAAAAGTAAGCAAAAAACTTTTTACTGGGTACCATAAAGTTTCCGGATCTCCGGCAGTTCCGCGGGACCTTTACGCTCCGGCTCACTCGTTACGTTTGGGCCTGCGGCCCGGTACGATGCAAGGCAGCGGCGGCGACTGCGTCCGGTGGACGAAACAGGGAGCCGCCGCTGGCGCAGCGCTCCAATTTTCACAAGGGCATTCATGTCCGCCGGGAAAATTGGCTAAGCGCAAGAGGCACGAACGGCGACTGCGTCCTGAGGACGAAACAGGGAGCCGTGAGTGGCGCAGCGGTCTAAATTTTCGGCTCATCCAATGCGCCGAAAATTTAGGGAACCGCAAGAGGACAGCCGTCCCGCTCGCTCGTTACGTTTGGGCCTGCGGCCCGGTACGATGCGAAGTCTTACGATCTAAAAAGCACAAAAACCCCGCTCCTTCCATGGGAGCGGGGTTTTTATTTCAGCAACTCATTTCCTGGTTTCTACTTCAAGGATTTTCCGCAAAAAGGACATCGTTCCAGCTTTACTCCATTGAATGGAAAAATGCTTGCCGCAAAAGGGGTACCGCCGGAAAGCGAAATCAAACACAAACAAAAGGCTCAGAAGGACCGCGCCGCTGATAAAATGTTCAAAGGCCCAAAGAGCACATACCACCAGCACACCCACCACAAAAACCGCTTTGAACAGAGCCATCTGAAACGGTATCTTCATTTGTGTTCACCTCAGACCTTAGCTTTTGGGCAGCAACGCAGAATTTTTCAGTTGGCAGATCGAGGGCTATGCGGGTTTTTACGGATTACTGTGCAGCCTTCTCGGAAGCCGCCACCACATGGGCAGCCAGCACCGAGGTGGTCATGGCGCCCACGCCTCCCGGCACCGGGGTGATGGCACTGGCCACCGGCTCGGCCTCCGCAAAGCGGACGTCGCCGCACAGCTTGCCGTCCTCATCGTTGTGGATGCCCACATCCACCACCACCTGGCCCGGGGCAATGCAGTCCCCGCCGATGGCGCCGCGCTTGCCCATGGCCACCACCAGGATATCCGCCTGACGGCAGAGCTGAGGCAGGTCTTTGGTGCGGGAATTGCACATGGTCACGGTAGCGTTTTTGCGGTCCAGCAGCATGGCGGCCGGTTTGCCCACCACCAGGCTGCGGCCCACCACGGTCACCCGTTTGCCTTCCAGGGGGATGCCGTAATGGTCCAGAATATCCACACAGGCCTGGGCCGTGCAGGGGGCATAGCCCACCCCGCTGCCGGTAAACACTCCCGCCAGGGATGCGTCGGTGATGCCGTCCACATCCTTTTCGGGGGCCAGGGCAGCCCGGACCGCCTTGTCGTCGATCTGCGCGGGCAGCGGCCGGAAAATCAGGCAGCCGTGGACGCCGGCGTCCTCGTTGATCTCCTCCAGCACCGCCATCAGCGCCGCCTGCGGGGCGTCCGCCGCCAGCAGATAGGGCTTCACCGCGATGCCCAGCTTGGCGCAGCGGTTCATCACGCCCCGTTCATAGGACAGATCGTCCTCCCGCTCGCCCATCCGCACCACCGCCAGGGTGGGCACAATCCCTTTTTCCGCCAGGGCCGCCACACGGGCCGCCGTCTTTTCGTTCAGGGCGGCAGCGGCCTGCGCGCCTTTCAAAAGCGTTGCCATGGTCAATTTCCTCCCAGTCGTGCGCAAACCTTGGCGTAAACCGCCTCGGCCCGCGGTACATATTCTTTCAGCAGGGCCGCCACACGGGCGTCCAGCTCTTCCGCCCGGGCCCGGTCGGCCATCAGGCGGGTGTTGACGCTGACGTTCAGCCCGGCGCCCTCCAGCGCCGCCCGGCAGAACACCGCTCCGCATCCTGCATCCGACACCGCCAGCACGCTGCCCTTGGCCTCGTATTCTTCCAGCAGGACGATGGCCTCACAGCAGCACTCCATGATTTCCAGGGGCACAGCGGCGGCCTTTTCCAGGGCGGCCGCCATGATTTCGGCCCGGGCGGGTTCCTCTTTGGGGATGGAATAGGCCTTGGCCAGGGGCGCAAAGGCCTCGGCGTCCGCCTCTACCAGCCCTTCCAGCCGGGCCCGCAGGGCGGCGGCCTTCTCATTCAGGGCCAGGATGTCCGGCTCCACGGCGGCATATTTCTTTTTGCCCACCGTCAGGCAGCCCACCATGTTCCCCAGGGCGGTGCCCACGGCGCCCACCAGGGCCGACCCGCCGCCGCCCCCCGGTACCGCCGCTTTGGAGGCCAGTTCCTCCAAAAACTGCTCACAGCTTTTGTGCATCATTTCCATCTGTAAATTCCCCTCTCGGTGATGACGCCATCCAGGCGGATGTCCAGCGGCCCCGCGGCGGCCGCCTCCACTTTTTGTACCTCATAGGCCACCCCGTACACCGCCGCGCCGGTGCACCGGGGAAGATACCGGTCATAGTAGCCTTTGCCCATGCCCACCCGCCGGCAGGCCTCGTCAAAGGCGGTACAGGGCACCAGAACCAGGTCCAGGGTCTCGGGCGGAAAGATCTCCGCCCGTTCCAGCACCGGCGCACGGATGCCATACGCCCCCGTCTCCCAGCCCTTTTTCGGGTGGGGCCGGGCGGCGGTCATGGTGCAGTCCGGGCCGCACACCGGCCAGGCAATCCCATACAGGCGGCCTTCCGGGCCCTCCAGCAGGGCCGACAGGTCCGGCTCCCCGCCGAAAGCGGCATACCCCAGCACCCGTTTTGCGGCCTGCCAGGCCGGCAGGGACGCGATGCGGGCACAGATGGCCGCATCGGCGGCTTGCCGCACGGAGGGGTCCAGCGCCCGCCGCGCCGCAATCCCCTGCTGGCGCTGGGCTTTCTTGGCCTCGTCCAGGGTCATTGGCTCCGCCTCCTCTTTGCTGTTTCGGGCCTCAGTCCTCGAAATAAAACAGCTCCTCAAACTTTTTGTCCAGCGCGATGCACAGAATCAGCGCCAGCTTGGCGGTGGGGTTAAACTGCCCCGTCTCAATCGAGCTGATGGTGTTGCGTGAGACGCCCACCATCGCCGCCAGCTGTGCCTGGGACAGCCCCGCCGCCGCCCGCGCCTCTTTGAGCCGGTTTTTCAAAACCAGTTCCGAATTCATACGCCGCCTCCCTCACAGGTGCAGCCAAAACTGCACCGAAAAGATCACAAACGCCAGCAGGCAGCACAGCCCGCTCACCAGGTTGACCCGCTGGTCCAGCCGCTTGTACATCCACAGATGGACAAAGGCCGCATATCCCGTGGCAATGGCCGGATAGTCCCACACCTGGGCCAGCGCCTCGCCTGCAGCCCAGGCGCGGCCTGCCCGCACCAGCCAGAAGGCCGCGCACAGCCCCACCACAACCAGGGCACTGCGGGTCATGATCTGGCCCTGGATTCGCTCCTCGTATTCGCCGTCGCCCTCCTGCCGGGCTCTGCGCAGGATTTCTTCCTTTTTCATGGAACCGCCTCCCTTGGGTTTGACAAGTTTTATTTGCATTTTCAGTATAACACAGACAAGTGTACTTGTCAACACGCCGGGCGGGATACAAAACAGCCCCGCCTGTCACAGCGGGGCCGTAAAAACATTATGCGCCGAAGCCTGCCAGCACCGTCAGCACCGCCGACGCCACGCACTGGACGATCACCCAACGGATGACCACCTGTTCGTCGCTCCAATCCAGCCGCTTGCGGGCGTGGTCGTGGAGGGGGGTCAGGGTGTTTTTCAGCACGCTGATGTGCAGGAAACGCTTGAGGCTGATTTTAATGATGCCCAGGCTGCCGTCCAGGATAAACACCATCGCTGCCAGCAGGAAGGCAAAGGGATGTCCCGACTTGAGGGCCAGAACCGCTAGGAAAAAGCCCATGGCGCGGCTGCCCGCGTCGCCCATCAGGACGGTGGAGGGCTTGGCGTTGGACCACAGATAGGCCAGCAGAGCGCCCACAAACACCACCGTGGCGGTGACGTAGCTGCCCAGATACTCGCCGTACAGCATGGCAAAGGTGCCCATGCTCACCACCGCCAGGCTGGCGGACAGGCCGTCCACGCCGTCGGTGCAGTTCACCACATTGATGCTGGCCCAGATCAGGATAATGATCAGCAGCAGGTACACCGGGTACGGCAGCACAAAATACCAGCTCAAAAACCGGACTCCGCAGCCGTTGAAGTTGAGATAGGTGACGCCGGCCACCGCCGCAATCACAAAATCAATCAGGCCTTTTTTGTACTCGTTCCACGCGGTGTCCGAGGCATCGTCCAGATACCCCGACAGCATCGAAGCAATGAGCAGGACCATATAAATGACCGTCTCCAGGTGGAACGGCATAAACGCCAGGGCCACCAGCACGATGCACAGCACAAAAATCAATCCCGCGCCCCGGGCCTTGCCCTTGGACAGCGCGCCATCCACCGCAAACGCGCGGCCATGGTCCTGGGGCAGCCGGCTGCGGAACAGACTGGTCAGCAGGGCCGTCAGGACAAACGCCAGCACAAACGCCAGCGCATCCACACCCCGCTGGCCAATGGTGGACAACAATATTGTAACCATGATAGCTTCCTCATTTCTGTTTTTGCATTCCTTGTACTCTCTACAGAGGAAGTGTACCATGTCCGGCCCGAAAAATCAATCACAAGCTGGCAGCCGGCCTCCCCTGCAAACCAAAAAGGGGGCGGGCCTTGCGGCCCGCCCCCGGAAAACTGGGTCTGCACACCCAGCTGGTTCTTTTTTGGTGCGGCAAACTACAAATAATTTGTAATAAACCTTTGGTGCTATACGAAGCGCTTCGTATGTGTGCAAGATCAACGGACATCAAAAAGTGCGATAGACGCGCGTGCCCCTGCACGGACTGCATTCATACAACTAAAACGTGTAAAATGCGAGTATTTAAAGAACAGGTACTTATCAGACAGTAGCAGTCTTCACAGTGCAATTGTTGGTGATCACGATAGCAGCATAGTAGTTGGTAGTGCCATCCAGAGCGGTGGTCTCAACCATGCTAACGGTGCCAGCGTAATCATATGCAGCATACTTGCTGTTGATCTGGGCATTCTTGTTCAGAGAGTTCTTAACCAGATTCTGAGTGATAGCATCGACCTTATCAGCGATCTTGTTCAGAGCAGCATTCTCGCTGTAGTTAGCATCAACCTTAATAACACGAACGCCAACGATCTTCTCGCCGTCTTCGTCCACACTAGTAGACCAAGGCATAAAGTCGCCACCAACTGCCAGCGAGCCATTCAGCTTAACAATGTCGCCGCCAATGATCTTTTCCAGATTAGCCTGCACTTCTTCTTCAGTAGCCTTCTCTGCGCAAGCGTTAATAGCCTTGCTCAGCTGAGAATCCAGAGTAGCATCAGCGGTGAAGGTAACCTTCACATCGCCAGTCTGACCATTGTTGACAGCAGCAACAACGCCAGTAGCGGGAACCTGCTCGTCCTTATCACCATTGGTGTTGTTGGAGCAGCCAGCCAGCATGCTGACAGCCATAACGCCGGACAGAGCCAGAGCCAGAACCTTATTCAGTTTCATTTGGAAATTTCCTCCTTGTTGTTGTTTGTAACTCGCACCAAAACATTTGGGGAACAGGTCACCATCCCCGTTCCTTGAGCATAGTTTAACACAACACCGTTTCCTTTGTCAAGGCAGAAGTGCCAAAAGCTGGACAAAAAGGAAATCTTTATAAATTTTAGGCGTACAATCGACAATAAATTTTGGTCCTACACCCAAAATCTTCCATCCCTGCGCTCTTTTAAGGCGCAAAATAAGTGCGATGGTGCAAAAAACAAAAATCCACCGCACAGGGTATTCCCATGCAGTGGATTTTTGTTTAGGCTATGAAACAAAAGAGACTTTCTCTGTCTCTTTGACACTAAAAAGCCCCCAACGTCGCACCGTCAGGGGCTTTCTCCTCACGAAAAGGAAATAGGGTCATTGAGGATCACTTGTCAGCAGAAACAGTCTGCGTGATGGAAACGCCAACCACCCATGCGTCAAAAGCAGAATCGCCCTCGCCGATGGTCTTTTCGTAGGCAACCACGTTGCCCTTGTAAGAGTTGGTGTAGCCCTCAACCTTGGTAGCGGTATTGCTCTTCAGCTTCATGACCTCCAGCTTACCGGCAATATCGTTTGCCACTTCGCTGGCAGTGTCAAAAGCCTCGTTCTCCACATTGTAGACAAAGACCTTCACATAGGTCTCGCTGCCAACCGTGGTCTGAGCTTTCCATGCGCCGCCAAGACCCATATCACCATAGCCAGTCAGCTGGCGAACGGTGGTGCTGACACTGCTGTCTGCAATACCGTTGGTGACCTGAGCCGGGGTCAGAGTTCCTGCAACTTTGGAAATCGCATCATCCAGTTCCTTGTCGTTGCTCTTATAGCTCACCATGACCTGAGCACCATTCAGGGCACTGCGAACAGTAGAGGTACGATTGTCAAGGAGACTGCTGATGCTGCTGCCGCCACCGCAAGCAGTCAGCATGCTGACTGCCAGGACGCCGGACAGCGCCAGGGAAAGAATGCGCTTGAGTTTCATTGGACCTTTACCTCCTTTAAAGAAGTAAAATTTTGCCTGGGGTTACCTGTTTCGAGTCTTGGACCTTTGCGGGATAAGGACGGCCCCTACCCCGTCTAGTCATATAATAGTACAACTTCCGCGATTTGTCAATCGTACCATTTTTCGCCAAGAGTTCTTCTCAAAAAATTTACATTTAATAAAAACAAGCGCCCTTGCCTTTCGGCAGGTGCGCTTGTGGGCATTCGAGCTTTTGTTTTCAAAGTTGGGGTTCTGTTTCCCAACTTTGGTGGGATGATATTTCACCCAAAACTCAAATATTTTTACTGCTTTTTTATTGTAAATTTTTATCGTAAATCAGGTTTTATGTTCCTCTTTTGCGGTCTGGTTGATGCCGATTCCCACCACCCAGGCCGACGCCTGATCGCTGAACGCCTGGCGCACGCTGACCGAATAGGTATATGTATAGTTGAAATAACTGTCGATCACCACCTGGCGGGAGCAGGAGCTGCTCAGCAATTCATCCGCCATTTCGTCGATCTTATTCACGATGGCCCGGGCCACTTCGTCCTCGCTCCAGTCGCCAGGATAGATGAACAGCCGGGACATCCGGGTCACGCCGCTCTCGGTGGGGGCGCTCCGGGCACTGTACCCATCGGTGCAAGAGGCCTCCCGCAGCTCATCCGCCAAGGTTCCTGTATTCTCTCCACTGAGAGGGGTGCTGCGGCTCTTGATCATATAGGTGGCGGCAGCGGCGGTGCCGCTGTCCAGCGGGGCGTCGTTGGTGACCACCGTCTGGGCGGACATATTGGCGATCAGATCCGCCGCGCCGGCCATGCTGCGCGTCCCAACCTGTTTGGGCTGCGAACAGCCGCTCAACACCAAAAGAGCCAGCACTGCCAGCAGCAGGACCAGTCCGTGCTTCATCTTGCGCAACGCGCATACCCCCTTCCCGGCTCATGTCGGCACACAAGCCCATTGTGTTTTTATTGTACACCGCGCAGGCAGGTTTTGTCAACCGTCCGTATAGAGGACTTGATTTTGCGGGCCATTCCGGGTAATATGGAAGCAGCATTTTCAGCGTGCCGCCGTGCGGCAGGCTGCAGGGGCGCGCCGGCCGCGGGGCGGGAGTTTTCCCCTGAGATGCCGCGGACTGGCGGGTCGCATCGAGGGGTGACGCACGCCGCCGGACACCGCGCCCCGGCGCCGCGTCCGCCTGTGAATCCGGCAGGCCTGCGGCTCTGGCACCCGGGGCGAACCCCGGCCAAACGGACAGGGCCGGGCGCGTCATATCCTGTCCCATCGGAAGTAAAGGAGGAAATCCGGATGAAAACGATTGGTTTTATTGGCTGCGGAAACATGGGCGGAGCCCTGGCACGGGCGATCTGCCGCACGGTGGAGCCGGGCAATGTTGTTTTGGCAAACCGCACCCCCGCCAAGGCCGAGGCCCTGGCGGCTGAGCTGGGCTGCCGCACCGGCTCCAACCAGGACGCCGCCCTGTGCGATGTGGTATTCCTGGGCGTGAAACCCCAGATGATGGCCGACATGCTGGCCCAGCTGCAGCCGGTGCTGGCGGGCCGCAAAGAGCGGTTTATCCTGTGCACCATGGCGGCGGGCCTGACCATGGTACAGATCCGCCAGATGGCCGGGGGCGACTACCCGGTGGTGCGGATCAACCCCAACATTCCCTCGGGGGCCGGCGCCGGGATGATTCCCTACTGCACCCTGGGCCTGGAGGACGGCGAGGAAGAAGCCTTCTGCCAGCTGATGGCGGGGGCCGGCATGCTGGACAATCTGCCCGAAAACCTGATGGACGCCGCCTGCTGCGTGTCGGGCTGCGGCCCGGCCTGGGCGTATCAGTTTATTGAGGCCCTGGCGGACGGCGGCGTGGCCTGCGGAATGCCCCGGGCCAAGGCGCTGCAGTACGCCGCCCAGATGCTGCTGGGCAGCGCCAAGATGATGCTGGACACCGGCAGCCATCCCGGCGTCCTGAAGGACTCGGTCTGCAGTCCCGGCGGCACCACCATTCAGGGTGTCCGGGTGCTGGAGGAGCGGGGCTTCCGCGGGGCGGTGACCGACGCGGTCATCGCCGCCTATGAAAAGACCATCAAGCTGCGGGAGGGCTGATGTCATGCGAATTGTCGTCAAGGTCGGCACCTCTACCCTCACCTATCCCACCGGCCATCTGAACATCCGCCGCACCGAGGAGCTGGTGAAGGTCCTGAGCGACCTGAAAAATGCCGGCCACGAGATGATTCTGGTTTCCTCGGGCGCCATCGGCATGGGCGTGGGCAAGCTGTCCCTGCCCAGCCGTCCCGCCGACATGGCGGGCAAGCAGGCCTGTGCGGCGGTGGGCCAGTGCGAGCTGATGTACACCTATGACCGGCTGTTTGCCGAGTACAACCACACTGTAGCCCAGATTCTGCTGACGGGCGTGGACGTGGAGCACACCGAGCGCCGCCAGAACTTCGAAAACACCCTCTACCGCCTGCTGGAGCTGGGCGCTCTGCCCATCATCAACGAAAACGACACCGTGTCCACCATGGAGATTTCCTCCATCGGCGACAACGACACCCTGGCGGCCATTGTGGCCTGCTGTGCCCGGGCGGACCTGCTGGTGCTGCTCAGCGACATTGACGGGCTGTACACCGCCAACCCCCGCACCCATCCCGACGCCCAGCTGATTCCCCTGGTGGAGAACGTCACCGAGGACATCATGAGCCTGTCGGACGGGGCCGGTTCGGCCCTGGGCACCGGCGGCATGGCCACCAAGCTGCGTGCTGCCCGGATGGTCACCGCCGACGGGGTGGAAATGGTGATTGCCAACGGAGCCCATCCCGAGCTGCTGTACAGGATTGCCGAGGGCGAAGCCGCCGGCACCCGGTTTGCGGCGCGGCCCCGGGCCAACAAATAAAAAGGAGGCTGACCCATGACCACACACGAGATTCTCACCGCCGCCCGTGACGCCAAAGGCGCTCTGGCCCTGGCCGACACCCAGCAGCGGAACCATGCCCTGATGGGGATGGCCGACGCCCTGGACAACCCGGCCAACCGGGCCGCCATTCTGGCCGCCAACGCCGCCGACATCGAGGCCGCCCGGGGGCGGATCTCAGAGGTGATGCTGGACCGTCTGGCCCTGAACGAACAGCGGCTGGACGGCATGGCCCAGGGCATCCGGGACGTGGCGGCCCTGCCCGACCCGGTGGGCGCTGTGCTGCGCCGCATCGAGCGGCCCAACGGCCTGGTGATCGAAAAGACCGCCGTTCCCATGGGCGTGGTGGCCATCATTTACGAAAGCCGCCCCAACGTCACCAGTGACGCGGCGGCCCTGGCCCTCAAGAGCGGCAACGCCTGTGTTCTGCGCTGCGGCAAAGAGGCATGGCGCTCCAGCAAGGCCATTGTGGACGCCCTGCGCCAGGGGGTGACGGCCGCCGGTCTGCCGGCTGCTGCCGTCAGCCTGATTGAGGACACCACCCACGCCTCCGCCAACGCCCTGATGACCGCCGTGGGCTATGTGGATCTGCTGATCCCCCGGGGCGGCGCGGGCCTGATCCGGGCCTGCGTGGAAAACGCCAAGGTCCCCTGCATCCAGACCGGCACCGGCATCTGCCACATCTATGTGGACGACACCGCCGATCAGGACAAGGCCCTGGACATCATCGAAAACGCCAAGGCCAGCCGTCCCAGCGTCTGCAACGCCGAGGAGGTCTGCCTGGTTCACAAGGACATCGCCGGGGCATTCCTGCCCAGGCTGGCCCAGCGTCTGGGCCCCGATCGGGAAGCCCGCGGCCTTCACCCGGTGGAGCTGCGGCTGGACCAGAAGGCCGCGGCCATCATCCCCGGCACCCCCGCCGGGCCCCAGGACTTTGACACCGAGTTCCTGGACTACATCCTGGCGGTGGGGGTTGTGGAGGACGTGCAGCAGGCCATCGGCCACATTGCCGAGCATTCCACCGGCCACAGCGAGGCCATCCTGAGCCAGACCCAGGAACACATCGACCTGTTCACCGCAGCGGTGGACAGCGCGGCGGTGTACGTCAACTGTTCCACCCGCTTCACCGACGGCGGCGAGTTCGGCCTGGGCTGCGAGATGGGTATTTCCACCCAGAAGCTCCACGCCCGGGGTCCCATGGGCCTGGCCGAGTTGTGCACCTACAAGTACATCATCCGCGGCAACGGTCAGATTCGCTGACCGCCCGCCTTCAGCGCAAACAAAAGAGCCGTGGAGCGGCAAAGCTCCACGGCTCTTTTTTCGGTTTTATGGGGGTTCAGGGGATGCCCGGCCGGTTTTTACTCCAGACCAGCCATCTCCTTGATGGCCTTCAGAGCGAAGGTCAAGGTGCGGCCCATGGCCACGCCTGCCATCAGGCAGGGGTAGTTGTTGGCAAAGAAGCTGCCGGACATATCGCCGGTGATGTACAGGCCCTCCATGGGCTCGTTGTTGGTGTCCAGAGCCTGGCCCTTTTCGTTGATGGCGATGCCCTGCTCGGTGGTCAGCAGCGAAGCGCCCAGCCAGCAGCCATAGAAGGGAGCCTTGCGGATGGCGCTCAAACGGTAGGCCGGCTTGCCGAAATCGTCGTCCTTCTGCTGATCGTACAGCTCATTGTAACGCTCAACGGTGGCCAGGAAGGTGTCCTTGTCGGCGCCGGTGAAGCCCAGCTTGTCGGCCAGCTCCTCCAGGGTGTCGGCGCGGAAGAAGCAGCCAGCGGCCTCAGCCTCCTCCATCTTGGGCAGCACATAGTCCGGACCGCCGTTGCGGGTCTGGGCCGAGCAGCCGATGGTGTGGAAGCGCTGCACGTCCTCGTACCAGTTGTCGTCGTGGATCTGGGCGTAGACGCGGCCCGGCTGATGGGCGGCGGCGTAGACGATGTCGTTGTAGGGGCAGCTCTCGTTGGCAAACCGCTCGCCGCGGCGGTTGACCTTCAGGAAGGGCTGGGTGCCGGGGTTATACTGCTTGATGGGGCCGGGGAAAGCCTTGCCGCCAAAGGCGCTGGGGCTGTCGATGTAGCCGGCGTCCTGTCCCGGAGGCACCACGCCGCGGTCGAACAGCATGGGAGCGGACTCCTTGTCCAGGTTGGCGCCGGCCCAGACGGCGGCGCGGATGCCGTAGCCGCGGTCAGCCGGCGAGTAGGAGCAGGCGGTGGTGACGCTGGTGCCCAGGGGGTCCAGCTGCTCCATCATGTAGGGGTTGCCGGGGTAGCCGCCGCAGGCCAGCAGGACGCCCTTGGCCGCATTGATGCGGATGAAGTGGCCATCCTCGTTGCTCTGGGCGATGATGCCGGTGATGCGGCCGTCGCTGTTCTTCTCCAGCTTGGCCAGGGCGGTGTTGAAGTCGATGGAGTAGCCACGCTTCTCAATATAATCCTGGAATGCCTGGTTGCGCTGCATACCAGAAGCGGACTCAGAAGCCATGTAGTTGTGCTCCTGGACGGGGTAAAGATAATCGGTGTTGTGATCGGCGTTCTCGGCGGGCCATGTTGCCTCGGAGCCAGAGGTGAACTCACAGGTCCAGCCGTACTCGCCCTCCAGAATACCAGCCACAAAGTCGTGCATGGCGGCAGACTCATCGATCCAGGTCTTGACCACGCGCTGGTCGCACTTGCCGGAGGCATAGCGGGAAATCTCGCTCAGCAGCTTGGCGCGGTCGCAGGGCTCGGCGCCAGCGGCCTTGGCGGCGGCGGTGTCGATGGCTCCGTACCAGTGACGGGTATCCTGAACGGCAGCATTCTGCTCAATGATACGGAAATTCAGGCCGTTCTGTGCGGCAAAGGCAGCAGCGGCCATACCGCCGTTGCCAGCGCCCACGATGACAATATCGGTGTCCCAGGTATCGGTGATGGCCGCCTCATCGATATCGGGCTCGGTGCCCAGCCAGTCGTTCTCATCGCCGGAGGGCAGCTGGACCGAGGTCACAACCGCCTCACCCTTAGCCTGGGCAAAGCAGCTCTGAGCTGCCTTCATGACGGCATCCGAAGTGATGGTGGAGCCCGACACGCCGTCGATCTCAGCCGAGCCGGCGGCCAGCAGCTGCTCTTTCAGCTCCTCGGCAGCGGCAGCGCCATAGGAAGCCGTCTCACCCGAGGTATCCACCACCACGTCGGTGACAGCGCTTTCGCTGAAGGTCATGGTGACCTTGACGGTGGAGGAAATGCCCTGGGCGGTGCCCTCATAGGTACCGGGAATGTAGGTGGCCCCTGCTGCCACCGAACCCGAGCCCGAAGCAGCCCCCGAGACAGCCGAACCGGCCGACTCACAGGCGGCCAGGGCGCCGGCGGTCACGCTGCTCATGGCAGCAGCGGCGGCGATCTTCAGAAAACCTTTGCGGGAAATCTTCTTCATTCTGAATCCGTTCCTTTCTCTTCTTGGGTGTGTACACTTCCATAGGGCCGCCCGGTGCACGTCGGCCGGCCCCTGCCAAACGTCGCCCCCAGGCCTTCTCTCCTGGGGGCACAATCATTTGATCCTATATTAGGGTATCACATAGCGACGTGATTGTCTATCCGCTTTATACGAAAAAATCGGCCCAAAGTGTTTCCTTTTGCACCGTATTTCAGATACCATTTCAGATTTCCGGTCCCATCTTGCGTTCCGCAGAATCTTCTATATAATAAGGTAGAACCTTTCACCCCCACTGATGTACGAAAAGGAAATCATCTATGATTCATAACGCACAGGAAACTTCTCATCTCCCCTCTCCCCCCGCCGGGCTGGACGCCCTTGCGGCGCGGGTGGAGGAACTTCTGTCCCGGCAGGGCCGCGCCGTGGTGGCCATCGACGGCCGGTGCGGCAGCGGCAAAACCACCGTGGCCGCCCTGCTGGCCCGGCGGCTGGACTGCACCGTCCTCCACGCCGACGACTTTTTCCTCCGGCCCGAACAGCGCACGCCCCAGCGGATGGCCCAGCCGGGAGGCAACTTTGACCGGGAGCGGTTTTTCACTGAGGCCCTGTCCCCCCTGCTGGACCGCCGGGACGCCCTCTACCGTCCCTACGACTGCCACACCGGCCAGCTGAAGCCCCCGGTGGCCGCCCCCTGGAAGCCGGTCATTCTGGCGGAAGGCTCCTACAGCTGCCACCCCGACCTATGGGCCTGCTACGACCTCCACGTCTTTGTCACCGCCGATCTGGAGACCCGGCTGGGCCGCATCGCCCAGAGACCGGGGGTCAACCTGGAGAATTTCCGTACCAAATGGATACCTTTGGAAGAAAAATACATTTTGTCATCGAATCTGGAGGACCGCTGTGAGGTGATCCTCCACACCTGAGCCCCGAGGCGCCGTCTTTTCCACAGGACGGCGCCTTTTGCGTGGAAAGCCCCGTCTCACTCCATCCCCCTGGAACAGGGCGATTTCACCCAGCTTATCCATGTTTTTGGGGCTGCGTTCCGCTTTTTGTTGTAAAAGCAACATACATTTTCCCCGCATTGTACTATAATCACCTCAGAACCCCAACACATCCAAGGAGGATTTCCCCATGATTCGACAGATCATTCATATAGATCAGGAAAAATGCAACGGCTGCGGCCTGTGCGCCACCGCCTGCCACGAGGGCGCCATCGAGATGGTGAACGGCAAGGCCAAGCTGGTGCGGGAGCACTTCTGCGACGGTCTGGGGGACTGCCTGCCCGGCTGTCCCACCGGAGCCATCACCTTTGAACAGCGGGAGGCCCCCGCCTACGACGAGGCCGCCGTCCAGCGTGCCAAAGCCCAGCAGCAGGCCCCCCACCACGCGGGAGGCTGTCCCGGTTCCCGGGCCGTCCAGTTCCAGGCTGCCCAGGCCCCCGAGGCCCCTGCCGCCGTTCCCTCCGGCAAGCCGGTGTCCCGGCTGGGCCAGTGGCCGGTCCAGATCAAGCTGACCCCGGTGCAGGCACCCTTCTTCCAGGGGGCCAAGCTGCTGATCGCCGCCGACTGCGCCGCCTATGTCTATGCATCTTTCCACGAGGATTTCATGCGGGGCAAGGTAACCCTCATCGGCTGTCCCAAGCTGGACGGGGTGGACTACGCCGAAAAGCTCACCGACATCCTCCGCCTCAACGACATCCAGAGCGTCACCATCGTCCGGATGGAGGTGCCCTGCTGCGGCGGGCTCCAGTCCGCCGCCCAGCGTGCGCTCCAGGCCAGCGGCAAGTTCATCCCCTGGCAGGTGGTGACTCTTTCCCGCGACGGACGTATTTTAGACTGATTTTCTACACAAAGTAAACCGAAACACCAAAGGAGGTGCTCTATGCGCAATCTGAATACACGCAAACTGGCCGTCATCGGCTGCGGCTTTGTGGGGTCGGCCTCGGCCTTCGCCCTGATGCAGAGCGGCCTGTTCTCCGAGATGGTCCTGATCGACGCCAACCACGCCCGGGCCGAGGGCGAGGCCCTGGACATCAGCCACGGCCTGCCCTTCGCCAAGCCCATGAAGATTTACGCCGGCGACTACCCCGACCTGGCCGACGCATCCCTGATCGTCATCACCGCCGGGGCCGGCCAGAAGCCGGGCGAAACCCGGCTGGACCTGGTGAAGAAAAACATCTCCATCTTCCGGTCCATCATCCCCTCCATCACCCAGTACAACCGGGACGCCATCCTGCTGATTGTGGCCAACCCGGTGGATATTCTGACCTATGCCGCCGCCAAGCTCAGCGGCTTCCCCGAAAACCGGGTCTTCGGCACCGGCACCGTTCTGGACACCGCCCGCCTGAAGTACCTGCTGGGAGAACACCTGCAGGTGGACAGCCGGGCCGTCCACGCCTTCATTCTGGGCGAGCACGGCGACAGCGAAATTGTGGCCTGGAGCAGCGCCAACGTGTCGGGCCTGCCCCTCCACAACTTCTGCGAGATGCGGGGCTACTTTGACCACGACGCCGCCATGGAAGCCCTGGCCGCCGGGGTCAAGAACAGCGCCTACGAGATCATCGAGAAGAAAAGCGCCACCTATTACGGCATCGCCATGTCGGTGCGCCGGGTCTGCGAGGCCATCGTCCGGGACGAGAAGTCCATCCTGCCGGTGTCGTCGGTGCAGCACGGCAGCTATGGCATCGACGGGGTGGCCCTGAGCCTGCCCGCCGTGGTGGGCAAGGACGGCGTCGAGACCATCGTCCCCATCGCCCTCAGCGAGGAGGAAATCGCCGCTCTGCGGGCCTCGGCCCAGACTTTAAAGGACGTCCTGGCCGAACAGGACCTCTGATCCTCCGCCTGTCCGTCCAAGGCGGACAGGTGACCCCACGCATCGAGCAGAAATGCCCAAAGGAACCCGTTAAAATTTCATCAACCTGACGAAACGTTCTATACAACGCCTGTTTCTGTTGACATTCGGCTGTCTGCATGGTATTTTATAGACGATAATTAAAGTCTGCACTGTGGCAGACTTTCCAAGTTGGATTGTTACCGGTAATGCGGGCTAGACCAACTCCGAGGATGTCTTTTTTGTCGTAGAGAAAGAGGCATTGAGGGGGTTGGTCTTTTCTTTTTCCCGTTTTGCCGTTTAAATTGGCATACTGCGACAAGGAGGCTGCAGGATGCGCATTAAAAAAGTCATCAACAACAACATCCTGTGCGTCATTGATGAAAAGGGGCACGAGAGCATCGTCACCGGCCGGGGGCTGGGTTTTGGCCGGAAGGTGGGCGAATTCGTGAACCCCGCCGGGGTGGAAAAAATCTACCGGATGGAGGACAAGACCGGCCAGCGCCGGCTGCGGGAACTGGTGGAGCAGATTCCCCTGGAGCACCTCCAGCTGACCGAACAGATGATCGAGGCCATCCGCGCCGAGATCCACCAGCCCCTCAACGAGTCTCTCCTCATTACGCTGGCCGACCACGTCAGCTTTGCCATCCAGCGCAAGGCCCAGGGCATCGAGTTCAAAAACCCGCTGGCCGGCAGCATCCTCTGTTATTACCCCACCGAATACCATCTGGGCCAGAAATGCCTGGACATGATCCGCACCCAGTGCGGCGTCCAGCTCAACGCAGACGAGGCGGCCTTCATCGCCCTGCACATCGTCAACGCCGAGCTGAACACCGACATGAGCGAAATGTACGGCATCACCCGCCTCATCGACGGGGCGGTGGAGGTGGTGGAATACTTCTATCGGGACCAGGGCGCCTTTGACCGGGAATCCCTGGACTTCAACCGGTTTGTGGTGCACCTGCGCTACTTTGCCCAGCGGCTGTTCCAGGACAAGATGATCCCCGACAGCCCGGACGAAGGCGACGTGGCCTTCCGGGAGATGATCGCCCGCAGCTGTGCCCAGCACTACAAATGCGCCCAGTGCGTGGCCGAGTATGTGCGGAACACCTGGCACAAAGAGCTCTCCCAGGAGGAGCTGGTCTATCTGACCATCCACCTCAAGAGGGTGTCGGCCGGCCTGCGCCGGAACACCGGCACCGCTCCTACCCCGTAACGTCTGCGCCCCCGGCGCAGGCTGCACATAGAACCCGCGGCCTCCTGCCTGCCCGGCAGGAACCGCCTTTTGCCCGAATATCCACCCAAAAATGACAGGAGGTAAGCAATTTTATGAAAGACAAGATCTTCGGCGTATTGCAGCGTGTCGGCCGGTCCTTCATGCTGCCCATCGCCCTGCTGCCCGTGGCGGGCCTGCTGCTGGGCATCGGCAGTTCTTTCACCAACGAGACCATGCTGGAGGCCTACGGCCTGACCGGCGTCATCTACCCCGGCTCCATCATCTACACCGTGCTGGACATTATGAACCAGTGCGGCAGCGCCGTCTTTAACAACCTGGCCCTGCTGTTCGCCATGGGCGTCGCCATCGGCATGGCCAAAAAGGAAAAGGAAGTGGCCGCCCTGTCCGGCGCCATCGCCTATCTGGTCATGAACACCGCCATCTGCGCCATGATCAATGCCGCCGGCGGCGTGGAAGCCATGGCCCCCAACACCACCACCTCCATGCTGGGCATCACCACCCTGCAGATGGGCGTGTTCGGCGGTATCATCGTGGGTCTGGGCGTGGCTGCTCTCCACAACCGCTTCTATAAGATCCAGCTGCCCCAGGTGCTCTCCTTCTTCGGCGGCACCCGCTTCGTTCCCATCGTCAGCACCGCTGTCTACCTGCTGGTGGGCATCGCCATGTTCTACGTCTGGCCGGTGGTTCAGACCGGCATCGGCATGCTGGGCAACCTGGTCATCAGCTCGGGCTACGCCGGCACCTTCATCTACGGCCTGGTGGAGCGCGCTCTGATCCCCTTCGGCCTGCACCATGTGTTCTATATGCCTTTCTGGCAGACCGCCGTGGGCGGCACCGCCATCATCGACGGCGTCACCGTTCAGGGCGCGCAGAACATCTTCTTCGCCGAACTGGCCTCCAAGACCGTCACCGAGTTCTCGGTGGACGCCACCCGGTTTATGTCCGGTAAGTTCCCCCTTATGATCTTCGGTCTGCCCGGCGCCGCTCTGGCCATGTACCGCGCCGCCCGCCCCGAAAAGCGCAAAGTGGTGGCCGGCCTGCTGCTGTCCGCTGCTCTGACCTCCATGCTCACCGGTATCACCGAGCCTCTGGAATTCACCTTCCTGTTCGTGGCTCCCGTGATGTACGCCGTCCACTGCGTGTACGCCGGCCTGGCCTACATGCTGATGCACATCCTCAACGTCTGCGTCGGTATGACCTTCTCGGGCGGTCTGATTGACCTGACCCTGTTCGGCATCCTCCAGGGCAACGCCAAGACCCACTGGATCTGGGTGGTCATCGTGGGTGCTGTCTACTTTGTCCTGTACTACTTCACCTTCACCATCATGATCCGCAAGATGGACCTCAAGACCCCCGGCCGCGAGGCGGACAACGAAGAAACCAAGCTGTACACCCGTGACGACTTCAAGGAAAAGACCGGCATCGGCCCCGACGGCTCCAAGGGCGCCAGCGGCGATACCGTCTCGGCCACCATCCTGCGTGGTCTGGGCGGCAAGGCCAACGTCTCGGACGTGGACTGCTGCGCCACCCGTCTGCGCGTGACGGTGGTGGATTCCTCCAAGGTCAACGACGGTCTCCTCAAGCAGAGCGGCGCCTCGGGCGTGGTCCACAAGGGCAACGGCATCCAGGTCATCTATGGACCTCAGGTAGCCGTCATCAAGTCCAACCTGGTGGACTTCATGGAAACCCCTGCCGCCAGCGCTCTGGATACCGCTGCTCCGGCTCCCCAGCCGGCTGAGCCCGCTCCCAAGCCCGCCGCCCCCGCCAAGACCATGACCGCCGCCGTTCTGGGCGCTCACATGGCCGGCACCGTGGTGCCCATGGCCGAGGTGAAGGATGAGGCTTTTGCCTCCTGCGCACTGGGCGAGGGCGCCGCCATCGAGCCCACCGAGGGCAATCTCTATGCCCCCGCCGACGCCATGGTGGACAACCTCTTTGACACCCACCACGCCATCAGCCTGGTGACCTCCTCCGGCGCAGAAATCCTGCTCCACATCGGCATCGACACCGTCAAGCTGGAGGGCAAGTACTTTACTCCCCACGTCCAGGCGGGCCAGAAGGTCAAGAAGGGCGACCTGCTCATCAGCTTTGACATGGACGCCATCCGGGCCGCAGGCTACCTGTGCACCACCCCCATGATCGTCTGCAATACCGACGATTACGCCGCCGTCAAGGTGCTGGCCTCCGGCCAGGTCAAGCCCGGCCAGGATCTGGTGGGCCTCGAATAATTTCGTTTGCGTTTCTCCTCCTCATTGTTCCAGATACAGCCGCCCGTCTGCACTCCCTTGCAGGCGGGCGGCGCCTTTTTGTGCCCGGCGCTCCCCGCTCTGCGGTAAAGCTCTCCCGGCCAGGACAGCGGAACCGCGCCTCTCTCCCCTCTGTTCGGGCAAAAGCCGCTGTAAACTGCTGCCAGCTGCTTGCAGGCTGCACCAGGGCCGGCTTCGCCTGGGTGGACAGCCCCCCGCCGCCCTCTGGCCTCTCTCCACGCCCCAGTTTACCGCCCGGCCAAGAAAGCCCCACAGCCCCCGGCCCGTCCGCCGGGGGCTGTGTCTGTCTGACAAAGGAAAAGCGGCGCTTTCCAAAGGCGAAACCGCCCGGAAAGCGCCGCTTTCAGCGCAGGGATATAGAGATGCCGCCTTAGGCCAGACCAGCCAGCTGAGGCAGCGCCATACTGATGGCGGGAATATAGGTCACCAGCATCAGGCCCAGCAGGATGGCTACATAGTAGCACAGCATATAGGGCATGGTCTTGGACAGGCTGGTGCGGCCCACCTTAATGGCCACAAAGAGGGTGTTGCCCACCGGCGGGGTGATGTTGCCGATGCAGAGGTTATACACCAGGATCAGACCGAACTGGATGGGGTCCATTCCAAAGGTCTTGACGATGGGCAGGAACAGCGGGGTAAAGATCAGGATGGCGGGGGTGACGTCCATGAAGGTGCCTGCCACCAGCAGGATCACGTTCATGATGAGCAGGATGATGATGGGGTTGTCGGTGATGCCCAGCAGGGCGGCGGAAACTGCCTGGGGGATCTGCAGGAAGGCCATGACCCAGCCCAGAATGTTGGACACGCCGATCAGAAAGACCACCATGCCGCTCATCTTGGCGCTGTCCACCACGATCTTCCAGAAGCTCTTGAGGGTGATGTTGCGGTAGCAGATGCCCAGGATCAGGGCGTACACCACAGCGATGGCCGAGCCCTCGGTGGCGCTGAAGACACCGGCGATGATGCCGCCGATGACCACGATGATCAGGGACAGGGAGGGAATGGCCTGCAGGGTGGCCTTGCCCAGGTTGGACCAGCTGAACTTGCCGGGGGTGCCCTTATAGCCCTTCTTCTTGGCGATGATGATGGCCACCACCATGCAGCAGACCGCCCAGATCAGGCCCGGCAGGTAACCGGCCATGAACAGAGCTGCCACCGAGGTGCCGCCGGCGGCCAGAGAATAGGTAATCAGTGCGTTGGAGGGAGGAATCAGCAGGCCGGAGGGAGCTGAAGCGCCGTTGGTGGCAGCGCACAGGGCCTCGTCGTAGCCCTGCTCCTCTTCACCTTCACGGACCATGGAGCCGACGGCGGCGGCCGCAGCCGAGGCCGAGCCGGAAATGGCGCCGAACAGGGCGTTGGCGCCCACGTTGGTCACCAGCAGGGCGCCGGGCAGCTTGCCCAGAATGGCCATGACGAAGTTGACCAATCGCTTGGCGATGCCGCCCTGGTTCATCAGGTTGCCCGCCAGGATGAAGAACGGAATGGCGGTCAGGCTGAATTTACTCATGCCCACAAAGATGCGCTGGGCGCCGGTGACCACCGAAATATCCAGGGGAACGGTCTGCAGGATAGTGAACAGGGAGGCGATGCCGATGGAGTAGGAGATGGGCACGCCCACCACCAGCAGAACCGCGAGGATGACAATAATCATCCCGAGAGATTGCATGGCCATAACTTACGCTGCCTCCTTCTTGCCTTTGCAGATATCGTAGATGTTGAGGATGGTGTAGAGGATGTTGATGACGCCGCAGATGGGCATGGTGACATAGAACACGCCCACCGCAACCCCCAGCGAGGAGGTCATCTGGCCCATGGCCAGCTGGGTGATGGCGTAGCCGCCGTACACCAGGATGATGCCGGAGAAGGCCATAGCCACCAGCTCACCAAAGACAGCGAAGAATTTCTGCAGGGCAGGGGGCATTTTTTCCACCACCACGGGGATGTTCATGTGGCCCCGCTCGCCGGTGATGAGGGACGCGCCAAACAGGCTGGCCCAGGCAAACAGATAGCCCACCAGCTCCTCAGACCAGGTGGAGGGGTTGTTCAGGACGTAGCGGGTAAAGACCTGCCAGACGGTCAGGGCCGTCATGGCGATGAGGCTGACCCCCGCCAGACCATTCATAATGAGATTCAGCACCTTACGGATGGATTGCATAACGTGGAACACTTCCTTTCTCGCGCTCAGGCCTCGTACTCGGCGTTGTAGGCCTGGATCCGCTCATAAATGGGGGCCAGGTCGGGGTATTGGGCCAGCATCTCCTCGTGCATGGGGGCCACAGCCTCCTGGAAAGGAGTGATGTCGGGGTAGATGAAGTTGACCCCCTGCTCATTCTGGGCCTTGTCCTTGGCGGCCTCTACGGCGTCGCCCCAGGCGTCCCGCTGGGTCTGGTTGACGATCTCGAAGCCCTCGTCAAAGATGGCCCGCTCCTCGGCGCTCAGGTCCTCCATGAAGCCCAGGTTGCCGATGAGGATGTCGGGGATCATCTGGTGCATGGTGTAGGAATAGTACTTGCAGACGTCGCCGTGGCCGTTGTCGGTCAGGGCCAGCTCGTTGTTCTCGGCGCCGTCCAGCATCTGGGCCTGGAGGGCGGTATACACGTCACCGAACCCCATGGGGGTGGCCGAGCCGCCCAGCAGATCCATCATCCGCACGTTGGTGGGAGACTGCTGCACGCGGATCTTGAGGCCCTTCAGGTCGGCGAGGGTGTTGATGGGGGTCTTGATGGTGTAGAAGTTGCGGGTGCCGGCGTCCAGCCAGGTCACCGCCTCAAAGCCTGCCTGCTTGGTGGACTCAAAGATGGGGCCCACCACCTCGGGGTCATCCATGGCGGCATGGTAGGCCTCGGCGCTGGAGAACAGATAGGGCAGGTTGAACAGGGTGTAGTTCTGGGAGAAGGTCTCCAGCAGGGAGTTGGACGCCACGCAGAAGGTGATGGCGCCGGTCTGGGTCAGCTGCACCATCTCGTTCTGGGAGCCCAGCAGCTCGCTGGGGAAGATCTGAACGTCGTACTTGTCCCCCAGCTTTTCCTCGATGAAGGACTCAAAGGCCAGCAGACCGGTGTGGGTGGGGTGGTTGGTGGACTGGTTGTGTCCAATGCGGATGATTTGCAGGCCGTTGTCGGCAGAGCCGGCACAGCCGGACAAACCGCTCGCAGCCAGAACGGCCATCGCCGCCAGGAACGAGCGGCGAGAAATTTTTTTCATAAGCATTCTCTCCTCCTTGGTAACCAAAGTTATCCCGGCAAAAAGCCGCACTTTGTTTCATATTTCTACTATATCCTACTTGCATTCCAAAAGCCAGATGGAATACCTCACCAATTTACTCCCCATTCTTTGTACACAAATGCAATGTATGGCAAATTCTTCCCCGGTTGATGTAGACATTTTGCACAAAAACGGGTTTTATTTGTGCATATAAGTGAGATGGGGTCAAAAGGCCTTCCTTTTCCTCCCGGTTTTGCCAGCAAAAATCAGCCCCCGGGCGGGTTTAAGACGGCAGGCCGGGACCCGGCCGCTCTCCTTCCCTCTTGATTTACAAAATTCGTCAAAGGAAGCCTCTTTTCTCCACAGAAGAAGGCCGTTTCTTAATTTTTCTTTTCAATCAAAATATTTCAGCATAAAATTCTTGACAAGCCTGCGGCAGATTGCTACTATATGTGATACGGCATTTTGCGATTATACTGTGAAACAGGAAACAATCGGGAGGTTTTTTATAGTATGAAGAACAAGATTTTGATGGCAATGGCAGCCGCAACCGCACTGGTGGTTCTGGCAGGCTGCAGCAGTTCCTCCAGCACCGCTTCCAGCGCTGCGGACAGCACCGCCGCCAGCAGCACTGCCAGCAGCGCAGCTGCATCGGAGGAGACCACTGAGACCACCGGCAAGGCCGATGGTGTCTACACCGCCCAGATGGACGACGCCTCGGCTGAGGCTGCCTACGGCTGGCGCGACGAGCTGGTGGTGGAGTACAAGGACGGCAAGATCGTTTCTGCCACCTTCGAGAGCTACGACGCCGACGGCAACAAGAAGAGCGAGACCACCGCGGAGACCTACCCCATGGATCCCTCGCCCGCTGACTGGATGCCCGAGCTGAGCGAGAACATCGTGAAAGCCGGCACTTCCTCTGAGATCGACGGCATCACCGGCGCTACCCTGGCCACCAACAACGCCAAGGCTATGCTGGCCGCCATCGAGGCTGAGGGCGAGCCCGACCAGACCCTCGTGGTGTCTGAGCCGGAGGCCTAATCCACTTTTCTGTCACATTCCATAGCATTCCATCCTGAAGATCGGTATAAACCGTAGTCTGGGGCCGCATCAATCCCAGACACTTTACCATAAAACACACCGGCAAAGCCTCCCCCAGGGACCGCTTTGCCGGTGTTTTTTTGTTTGGGACAGGCCAGGTGCTTTCTTGACTGGGTCATCCCAGGGTGCTATATTTAACTATATAAAAAGGAAGATTCAACACACTGAATCATCGGGCACCATCCTTTGAGACAGCGCCCTTGAAAGGAGACTTTCGCTTTGAAACACCGTATTCTGGCGGCGCTGCTGAGCGCCGCTCTCTGTATCTCTTTGGCGGGCTGTGCCGACGCACTGGATATCCCGCAGCCCACCCTGGAAGAACTGCTGGACGAGGTAAATGCTGAGCACCAGAGTATCCAGAGGGAGGAGCTGGACCCCACGCCCTATCTGCGCACCAGCCTTTCCCTGGAGGATCAGTCAAAAGCCAGGGAGTACATGACAGAGACCTTCAGTGACTATAACCCCGATTTGAAACTGAACCACAGCCAGGCTGTGGAGGATGTCAACTACCTGTTTGAGGCCTGCTACTATGCCTATGGACTCTACGACTACTTTGGCGGACACCCGGCATTTGATGCTGCGCAGGAGGCTATTTTACAGGATCTGGAAGATCAGGACACTGTGACCTGCCAGCAGCTGGAACAGATCATAGCCAGTCACCTGGGCTTTATCAAGGATGGGCATTTCAGCATCAACCAGAACCATCCGGCACCCTTTCAGATCCCCTTTTTCTTCCGTCAGACCGCCTTCCTGAAAACGGAAAACGGCTACCAGACCGTCGATGGCAAAACGGTGGAGTCAGTGGAAAATCATGCAGACCTGGATGATCTGTTCAAGCGTTCCATCTCCAAGCAGGGGCAGATTGTTTACTATCCGGTACTGCTGAAAGAAGCAATGTTCGATGGACAGTCGGAGTTTGAAAAGCACACCTGCGATGAAGAACTGACGGTTCATTATACCGATGGCACCACTGAAACGCTGACAGCTGAACCCTGGAAACAGTATTTTGAACATCTGTCCAAGAACAAGAATACAGAACTGCGGCAGACAAAGGAAATCCCTGTCTTCCAGTTCAACAATTTTAACACAGAATATAGAGATGAGATTCTGGACGGTGCAGAGCAGCTTAAGGATGAACCCGTTTCCATGCTGGATTTGCGTTCCAATACAGGCGGGGACAGTACCATGGGTGACCAGTGGCTGAGCACCTACGGAAATACCGGGCGAAGCTTTCCCTCCAACAATGAATCTTTCAGTACGTTGAATGGTAAGTCATCGGGCCTGTCTCTGCCAGATAAATGGATCTCTCATGATAACCTGTTGATTCTTCTGGCCGGAAAAGTGTCCGGCTCTGCGGCAGAAGATCTGATTGAGAATGCCTGCAACCTTGAAAATGTGCTGATTATTGGAGAAAATACATTTGGCTCCTTGCTGGCCAATGCAGGATACATTGAACTGCCCAACAGCAAATGCAGTGTGACCATGTCAGCGTCTTATGTTTTTCTTCGCCCGGACAGTGACCCGTTTGAAGAATTCCGGGGTTTTGAACCGGATTTCTGGGTGCCCGCCGGCGAGGCCGAAGCCCTGGCCGCCAAGCTGATCCAGCGGCTTTCCGGGGCCGGCGAATGATTGGAGATGGGGGTGTGCCCTTGGGGCGCACCTTTTTTGCTTGGGCGGAGCTTCCCCGCCCGGGCCGGGACAACAAAAAAATCCCGAGTACC
The DNA here is from genome assembly GCF_002161315.1 of Faecalibacterium sp. An77. NCBI lineage: Bacteria > Bacillati > Bacillota > Clostridia > Eubacteriales > Oscillospiraceae > Faecalibacterium > Faecalibacterium sp. An77. The sequence continues at coordinate 55,183 of NZ_NFHK01000004.1, read as the reverse complement.
AAAGTACTCGGGATCTGGTGGAGGCAAGCAACCCAAATCCGAACCGCTTTCCCCGGAGGCAGCCAAGGCGGCTACGTCATCCAGTGAAATGATTTTGGTTCCTTCTTTGTAGTTGAAGGTAAGCAGGACTTTGTCATCATACAGGTAAATGGCATTCACAAAGGTGTTGACCAGGGTTTTCCGGTGGCTCTTAATCTGCGGGTTCAGCTTACGGAACCGGGTCAGCCAGAACCTGACGAAGTCGGCGCTGAGCTTGGGCTTTGCCAGCTTTTCCTCGGTGATCCTGACTTCCAGCTCCTTCTTCTGGGCCTCCAGGACTTCCAGGTGTTCTTTGGTGGAACTGGTCAGGATACCGGCCTGAATCGCGTTGAGCATATTCTGGATGCCGGTTTCGGTCTCCTTCAGCTGCTTTTCCAAGAGGGGGAGTGTGGTGTTTTCCTGATCCTGAAGCTGCATCACCATTTCCACAATGGCGTCGATGGCTTGGTCATCCTGGAGCATCTCCAGGGTGGCATTTACCACCAGGTCTTCCAGCCAGACTTTGCGGACTGTTTTCTTTTTGCAGCTGTGGGTGCGTTTGGCCTTGGCACACTTATAATAGTGGTGGACCGTTTTGTTCCGACCGGTGCCGCACTCGCCAAACATCATAGACCCGCACATCCCGCAAAACAGCTTGGTGGTAAGCAGATAATCATCCTCCGCTTTGTGCCGGGCAGGGGCCCGGCGATTTTTTGCAATCTTTTCCTGAACACGGTCGAACAGTTCCTTCTCAACGATAACCGGAATCGTGTCCGGCATCACAATGTCCTGAAACCGGTTTTCTCCGATGTAACGCCGGTTGGTCAGCAGGGTCTGGACGCTGTTATAGGTGAATTTCTGATTGCGGTTGGTTGTCACGCCCTGGCTGTTGAGCCAGTTCATGATCCCTTTCATGGTGGCACCCTCGGCATACCGTTTGAAGGCTTCTACCACAAAGGGAGCTTTCAAAGGGTCAATCTGGAAGTGATGGTCTGCATCAATCACATATCCGATCGGGACGGTACCGCCATTGTACTTTCCTTTCAGGACATTCTCGGTCATGCCGCGCACCACCTTTTCGGACAGCTCAGCCGAGTAATACTCGGCCATGCCGGTCAGCATACTTTCCATCATGATGCCGGCAGGGCTGTCTGAAATGGGTTCGGTGGCAGACACCAGCTTTACATGATTCCTTTGGAGAATGTGCTTGTAATGGGCCGCATCGTACCGGTCACGGGCAAAACGGTCCAGTTTCCAGACCAGGACCATATCAAACAGCCGCCGTTCGCTGTCCTTCACCATCCGCTGAAACTCCGGACGATTCGCGGTCTTGGCTGAATAGGCGCGGTCAATGTAGTGATTGACCACAGTGATGCCGTTCTTTTCAGCGTAGGCGGTACATTCGCGGATCTGGCCCTCAATGGACTCCTCCCGCTGGTTGTCGGAGGAATAGCGGGCATAAATGACGGCAGTCATGGCGGCCTCCTTTCAGGCAGGCAAGGCAAAATATATTTCGTATAATATATACCATATTTTGCGCCACTTCGCAAGAAATGTTTTTGTCATATTTTGTCAATCCAAACACGCCTACTTCATTGAAATCCACTTTGTATTTTGGTTGCGACAAAAATCAAACAGAATCAGCATGGTTCTGATATCAAACACCCTGGTTCTTCCGATACAATAGACGTATCAAATCGCTCTATGTCGGCGGCCGTTCAGGAAAAGACACATCTCAAAACAAGGAGGAACCATTCCATGGAAAACAAAATGACAGTCCCTGCGGCAGGCAAGCAGCTTTCGTACGAGGGATACACCCTGCGGTGGGAGGATGACTTCAACGCGCCTGCACTGAACCGGGAAGACTGGAACGTAGAGCTGCATGAGCCCGGCTGGGTGAATCACGAGCTGCAGGCCTACATTGATTCTCCCGAAACCATTTTCATCGAAAACAGCACCCTGGTGCTCAAGCCGGTGGAAACCAAGCAGAGCGACGGGACCATATCTTATGTCTCCGGCCGAGTGAATACGCAGCACAAGCACGATTTCCAGTACGGCATCTTTGAAGCCCGCATTAAGGTACCGGCAGGCAAAGGCTTTTTGCCTGCCTTTTGGATGATGCCTACGGAAGAAGAGCGGTATGGTCAGTGGCCCCGGTGCGGGGAGATTGACATCATGGAAGTTCTGGGCCATGATACTGCAAAGACCTATGGCACCATCCACTACGGCAATCCCCACCGCCAGAGCCAGGGTAGCTTCGCTCTGACGTCGGGCGACTTTGCAAAGGAATACCATAACTACGCCGTCCGGTGGGAACCGGGGCAGATCAGCTGGTATCTGGATGGCCAGCTGTTTTTCTCAGAAAGTCAGTGGTATTCGGTCACCGAGGGCCGGGGCCAGGTGCCCTATCCTGCTCCCTTTGATCAGCCCTTTTACATCATTCTGAATCTGGCTGTGGGCGGAGACTGGCCCGGCAGCCCCGATGAAACCACCGATATGAGCAAAGCAGCCCTTTGGGTGGACTGGGTCAGGGTCTACCAAAAGGAAAACTAAAATCCATCCCGCCAAACAAATGCCCCCGGCTGTCAGGAACAGCCGGGGGTTTTGCACGCTGTGATTCAGAAAAGATTATCCCCGCAGACGTTTGGTCAGGGCCATGAGCCGGCCTGCACAGGCGCGGATCGCTTCTTCGGAAAGATCGCCCCGGGCCCAGGCAGCCCGGATGTCGGCATCGTCATCCGGATTCCCCGGCATAATCACGTCGTTGCCGGCCCAGGCGCATTTCCAGGGCGTGCTGCCGTCGGCAGGCACGGTGGTGTTCCAGTCTGACATCATCAGGCCGCCAAATCCCCATTCCTGCCGGGCCACCACCGTGCACAGATCCCGGTTGTTGGCGGAGTAGACCCCGTTGATCCGGTTGTAGGAGGTCATGATGGCAGCGGGAGCAGCTTCCTTGACAGCAATTTCAAAGCCCCGGAGATAGATTTCCCGCAGCGCCCGCTCCGAGACCTGGACATCCACACCCATCCGGTTGTCCTCCTGGTTGTTGCAGGCGAAGTGCTTGACGGTGACGCCGCACCGGCCGTCCTTCTGGACGCCCCGGGTAACGGCAGCCGCCAGCAGGCCCGAAAGCACCGGGTCTTCGGAGTAGTATTCAAAGCTGCGCCCGCACAGGGGATTGCGCTGGATGTTCATGCCGGGGGCCAGCCACAAGTCCACCCCCAGCTCCTCCATTTCGCAGGCGATGGCCTGGCCGAACTCCTCCATCAGGCCGATGTCCCAGCTCTGGGCCAGGGCAGTGCCCACCGGGAAGGCCGTGCAGAACTGGTACCAGGTATCCGCATCCTTGTGCTGGACCGCCGGCTCCAGAAAGCCGTTTTCCAGAGAACCCAGCACACCCACGCCATAGACCCGGCCGGTGGCCCGGTCGGTCTGATAGCTCTGGCGGAGCCGCAGCCCGGCAGGCCCGTCCGCCATGATGAGAGAGGGAATACCCATGGTATCTTCCAGGGCCTCGGAAGTTTCTCCCGCCGAGCCCGGCACCCGGACGCCCGCCGACCCCAGGGTGCTGGTGCCCTTGGTGATGTTGCCGTAGAGCAGCGGGAACAAATCCTCCACAGGGCCCTCTGCCTGGGGCGGCTCTGCGCAGGCCGGCCGGGGCTCGGGCTGCGGTACAAAGTCATAGACCGGAAGATGGCTGTCCAGGACAGCGGCCTGCCGGGCCGGTTCGGCGGCCCCCAGCTCTTCAAAGGGAATCTGCACCGGGCAGATGGGATGGGTCTTCTCGATGCAGACATCTTCCCCCACCCGGATAACGGCGCAGGGGGTCAGCGCAGCACTGCTGTTCCCGATCCAGATGCCATACAGTCCCTTTTCCACCATCCAGCCCTGCTTTTCCTCAGAGAAGGAGGCAAGGACTTTCTGGGGGATGGAGATGGTCAGGGTCTGGCTCTGTTCCGGCGCCAGCAGAAGGGTCTTGGCGAAGCCGGCCAATCGGCGCAGCTCCCGGGCACCGCCCTTCTGGGGGCAGGACAGATAGACCTGCACCACCTCCCGGCCCGAAAAGCAGAAGCCCACATTTTTCACTGCGGCACGTACTTCCACACTATGGGGCAGCACCTGCAGCCCCGCCATTCGGATCTCAAAACTGGTGTAGGACAAGCCGTATCCGAAGGGAAACAGAGGCTTTACACCAAAGCTGTCAAAATACCGGTAGCCCACATAGATGCCCTCCCGGTAGACTGATTTTGTCAGGTCGCCGCTGAGGGCGCCGAAGCGGTCCGCCTCGGGATAGTCGCTGTACCGCCGGGCCCAGGTGGCGGTAAGTTTGCCCTCGGGGGTGACTTTTCCCAACAGGACATCCGCCACGGCTTCTCCGCCCTGCTGTCCCGGCTGGGAAATCTGCACCACTGCCTCAATATGGGTGGCCACATCCAGCAGACCGGCCAATTCAATGGGCCCGCCGGCATTGAGCAGCAGAACGATGGGCAGACCCACACTGTTCAGGCTGCGCAGCTCCTCCCATTCCTGGTCGCTGAGGTAGTAATCCCCTTTTTCCAGCCGGCGGTCCTTCCCTTCCCCCGAAATCCGGCTGAGGACGTAAACGATCACTGAGGCGCCTTCCACATCCTGGGGCAGGACAGGGCGGCCCTGGGGCAGAACAAAGGGATGGGAAGCGTAGGCGTCAAAGGGATTTTCCACCTGTTTGGCTGCTTCCAGCACCTGGGCTTTCCAGGCAGAACGGGCAGCTTTGTAGCGGGCTTCATAGTCTGTGATCCAGCTTGTACTGGTGATGGTGAGGCCGGCCGCCTGCAGACCCTGGAAAATCGATACATTGGCCCGGTTGTTGACATCGCCCGAGCCGATGCCTCCCTTGACGGTCCGGCTGGCGCCGGTGCCGAACAACGCCACGGCACAAGCCGGTTCCAGCGGCAGAACACCGGTATTTTTCAGCAGAACGATTCCCGATGCCGCAGCCCGGCGGGCCAGGGCTGCATGGGCGCGTTCACGGGCGGAAGGGGTTATCTCATGGGTGCCGCTGTGGGCAGAGATATATGCCATAAAAACCTCCTGAACATGACACTGCACGAGAAAAGCCGCCATAGCAGAAATCTATGGCGGCTTTCCTCAGCACTGTGTGGAGAAATGATGAAGAAGATGAAGGAGAACGCGATGAGAAGCTTGTTACTCTTTGACGCCGCCGAGGGTAATGCCGGCAATGATGTACTTGGAAAGCAGCAGATAGACCAGGATGATGGGGACGATGGCCACCATGATCATCATGTAAATCTTGCCCATGTCAAAGTTCATGTAATCGGCGCCGCGGAGGGTAGCGATCAGGATGGGGACAGTCATCTTGTCCTTGGACTGGATGATCAAAGCCGGGACGAAGTAGTTGTTCCAGGAGCCCACGAAGGAGAAGATGGCCTGGACTGCAATGGCCGGCTTCATGATGGGAAGGACAATTCGGTTGAAGGTGTGGAACTCGCCCGAGCCGTCGATCCGGGCCGCCTCCACCAGGGACAGCGGCAGAGAGGACTTCAAGTAGCTGTACATGAAGTAGAAGACCGCCGGCGAAGCGATGGAAGGGATAATCAGAGGCCACAGGGTATCATACAAACCCATATTGGTCATCAACCGCAGGAAGCCCATGGCGGTGACCTGGGTGGGCATGACCAGGATGGCCATGATGAAGGTGAAGGCGAACTTTTTCAGCTTAAAATTGTAGGCGTACAGTCCGTAAGCCGTCAGAGCCGAAAAGTAGGTGCAGAGGGCGGCCGAGCCGGAAGATACAATCAGGCTGTTGAGGATGCCTTTAAACATGGGGAAGCTGCCGTCGTTGGCCACGTTCTTCAGGTTTTCCAGGAAGTAGCTGCCCGGCAGCCAGGAGAAGCCTTTCTGCAGGTCCGCGTGGGAGCGGGTGGAGTTGACAATCAGGATGTAGAAAAAGAATAGGCACAAAAAGGACAGGATGGCCAGAACGACATAAGCGAGGATGGTCTCACCGGTCTTGTTTCTGTGATGTCTCATGCCTTGGCGCCTCCTTTCTGTTTGGCGGGCTTGACAGCGGTGTCATCCTTGCCGTTGGTCATCCGGTAGACGAAGAAGCAGAGAATGCCGCTGACGATGAACAGGAACACCGACAGAGCGCCGGCCATGCCGTAGTTGCGGCTCTTGAGGTGGTTGTTCAGGAACATAATCAGGGTCATGGAGGTGCGGTCGGGAGCGCCCTGGCCGTTGGTGAGGATCTGGGGCACATCGAACATCTGGAGGCCGCCGATGATGGAAGTGATCAGGGTGTAGGCCAGGATGGGACGGATCAGGGGCAGGGTGATGGAGAAAAACCGCTTGACGCTGCCGCAGCCGTCCAGCTCGGCGGCCTCAAAGATCTCGGGGCTGATGCCCATGATGGCGGCCATCAGCATGATGGTGGTGTTGCCGAACCACATCAGGAAGTTCATCAGGCCGATCAGGGAGCGGGTGCCGAAGGTTGTCCCCATGAAGTCAATGGGCGCATCGGTGATCCCCAGGCTCATCAGGATGGAGTTGATGGGGCCGCTGTTGGAGAACAGGGCGAAGAACAGCATGGCGAAGGCCGAAGCCATAATCAGGTTGGGCAGATAGATGACCACCTTGAAGAACTGTTTGCCCCGGATTTTCAGCCGCATATCGGTGAACCAGTTGGCCAGCAGCAGGGCGATGACGATCTGGGGCACAAAGCCGATCAGCCAGAGGATCAGGGTATTTCCTGCATATTTGAGCAGATCCGACTCCAGCAGACTCCCGTAGTTTTCCAGGCCCACAAAGTTGGGGCCGATCTCTTTGATGCCGGAGCGGTAGTACTCATAGAAGCTGTAGCGGATGGTATCCACCAGCGGGATCAGGGAAAAGATGAAAAAGCTCAGGAAGAACGGGATGATAAAGATATATCCCCATTTTGCATAGCTCAGGTGTTTGCGTTTTGGTTGTTTCATAGGTCACCGTTCCTTTCTCGTAAAAGACCGCCGCCGCAAAAGTGCGCGGCAGCCGGCCTTTCCAAAGAGAGGCAGCTTACTCTGCCCACTCGACTGCGGTGATATCAGGATAGCGCTCCATGATGCCCGTCTCAAAGTTTTCCTTGGCCCGGTCGAAATCCACATTGCCCTGGAAGTAATCGCTGAATGCGTTCTGAATCAGCTCGACGCAGCCCTGGTCGTAGGAAGACAGGGGGGCAATCTTGATGTTTTCAGCCACCGGAGCAAAGTACTCGTAAGCGTTCTGACCGCCCAGGAAGCTGGAGGCAAAGCTGTCGTCGGTGGCGGCATCCCGCATCCCGCTCATGGTGTTGGTGAAATCCATATAATCCTTGGAAATCTTGAGCAGGTTGTCTTTATTGGAGGTCAGAGCCAGGATGATATCCCGGACGTGCTCCAGGTTGTCGGTGCCGGTGCAGGCGTGGATGTAAGAGCCGCCCCAGTTGTATTCCTGGGGAGGATTGGTGACAGCCCAGGCTCCTTCGGGGCCGTCCCAGTTGGGGGCCAGGGTGAAGTCGATGCCCCAGGCCGGCAGCAGGAAGGCAAACACCTTGGAAGCAGAGCCCATGGCCTTGTTCCAGTCGTCGTTGAACTGGCCTTTGACCGTCTTGTCCAGATAGCCGGCGTCCAGCCATTCCTTGGAATCGCTGATCCAGTTCATGATCTGCTGGTCCACTTTGCAGACCGTCTCGCCGGGGGCCACCCAGGACTGGCTGATGCTGTTGCCGTACAGACGGAAGGTGTCGGCGTAGGAAGAGAAGGTGAAATAGCCTTTGGCCTTCAGCTCTTCCGCAGTGGCTTTGAGGGTGTCCCAGTCTTTCACCTTTTCGCCCACGGCGGCGGGGTCATCGGTGCCGAAGACGTCCTTGGCAATATCGCGGCGGTAAACCAGCAGGCCCGGGCAGCACTGCCAGGTGGAACCGCGCTGGACACCGTTCTGGTCCGAAGCGGTGGTCTTGGTGAAGGGGTACTGGTCGGCCAGGTCGGTGTCGGGGTCGATGCCCAGGTCGGTCAGGGGCATAGCCACATCGGCCTCGGCGTCGGTGTACTTGTAGACGTAGTCAGTCTCGGACAGGAAGATATCCACCTTGTCATCAGCAGAGCCGGAAGCCTGGTTCAGCAGGGCCTCGTCCAGCTTCTGCTGATAGACGCCGTCCTGGTTGGGGTTGATGATCCAGTGGATCTCGGTGCCGTCTTTCAGGGTGGTGACGGTGCCGTCGGACGAGGTGCTGGCGACTTCCGAATAAACGGCTTCCAGACGGGTGCGGAACTCGTCGTTCCAGCTGTAGATATTGATCACTTTGCCTTCCGCCGCAGCCTCTGCGCCGCTGCCCGATGCAGCAGTGGAATTCCCGCCGCAAGCGGCCAAAACGCTGGCAGCGCCCACGGCGCCGGCGCCCTTCAGGAACGAGCGGCGGCTGATGGCGCAGGATTTCTTCTCATTCATAGTACGAACCTCCTCTGTAATCTCATGGCCCGGGCCTCGGTGCCCGGCGTCTTTTGTGCCCCTATTATAGCGAAAGAAATCCCGCCGGATATATAATTATTCCATAAAAAATATCAAATTCTTGACAACGTTTTGTGCTGATAGATAAATATGGTCATGATTCTGACACTTTGATGCATGGTTTTGATTTTTGCCGCAGACGCCTTTCTATATAATAAAAACCGACATCCTACCATAGAAAGGAGAAGTATCATGAACCACCTGCATTTCGTGGACAAGTACGGCAGCTTCACCATGGACAAGCCGGAAAATGTCAGTTATCTGTACTTTCCGCTGGCCTCCGAGACAGGGCTGAAAAGCTCCCTCACCCCCAATCTGGGAGGGGACGCCAAAATTGACCAGGAGACCTTTTTGCTGGAACCGGTCAGCGCTGAAAATCTCCACAGCAACCGCGGCGTGCGGAACTTTTGGCTGGTGGATGAGGACGGGCAGGCTTTTTCGGTGTCCGGCGCTTCGGCCCGGCAGGAGGCCGACCGCTTCACCCCGGCCCAGGATGACAGCCGGCTCACCGCCGGCCTGATGTGGCAGACGGTGGAGCGCACCGCCCAGGACCTGGGCCTCGATACCGAAGTGACCGCCTTTTGTCCCCGGCAGGACAATGTGGAAATCCTCTGCATCACGGTGCGCAACCAGCAGGAACAGCCCCGCTGGCTCACCCCCATCGCAGCCGTTCCCCTCTACGGCCGCAGCGCAGACAACATCCGGGACCACCGGAATGTGACTTCGATGCTCCACCGGATCTGGACCACCGAAAACGGCGTCATGGTCCGGCCCACCATGTCCTTTGACGAGCGGGGCCACCGGCCCAACCACAAGGTATATTATGTAGAAGGCTTTGGGCCGGTGGGCCAGAAGCCGGAGGCCTTCTACCCCACTGTAGAAGCATTTCTGGGCGAGGGCGGCACTTACCTCCATCCCCGGGCCGTTTACGAGCAGTACCCCGGGGTCAAAGCGGGCAGCCGGGCGGAAGGCCGGGAGGCCATGGGAGCGTTCCGCTTCCCGGCGATTACCCTGGCCCCGGGGCAGCAGGCCCATTATGTCCTGCTGCTGGGGGTCGAGGACAGCGAAGAGGCCGTCAACGCCATTTGGGACAAGTACCACAGCTGGGAACAGGTGCAGGCCGCGCTGGATGAGACCCGCAGCTACTGGAAAGAGAAGGTCAACGTCTCTTTCCGCACCGGAGACCCGGACTTTGACAACCTGATGAAATGGGTTTGTTTCCAGCCCTTCCTGCGGCGGCTCTTCGGCTGCTCCTTCCTCCCCCACCATGACTACGGCCGGGGCGGCCGGGGCTGGCGGGATCTGTGGCAGGACTGTCTGTCCCTGCTGCTGATGGAACCCGGGGACGTGGGCCGGATGATTGAGAAAAATTTCGGCGGCGTCCGGATCGACGGCACCAACGCCACCATCATTGGGGCCGGCGACGGCAATTTCATCGCCGACCGCAACGGCATCGCCCGGGTCTGGATGGACCATGCCCTCTGGCCCCAGATGACCACCAAGCTCTACATCGACCAGACCGGCGATGTGGAAATCCTCAACCGGCAGGCACCTTATTTCAAGGATGCCCAGGCAGTCCGCGGCACCCAAATCGACGCCGAATACCAGCCGGAGCAGGGCGGCTGGCAGCGGACCAGCCAGGGCGAAGTCTACACCGGCACCATCCTGGAGCATCTGCTGATCGAGCAGCTGGCCGCTTTCTATGAAGTCGGCGAACACAACATCTGCCGTCTTCGGGGCGCCGACTGGAACGACGCGCTGGACATGGCGGCTGAGCGGGGAGAAAGCGTCGCCTTCACCTGCGCCTATGCCGGCAACCTGCGGGAGCTGGCCGGGATGATTCGGCTTCTGGAAAAGACCACCGGGTCCAAAACCACCCAGGTGCTGGAAGAGCTGCTGGTTTTGTGCGGCGACCAGACCGAAACCTTTGACGACGCCCGGGCCAAGCAAACCATTCTGACCCAGTACGCAGCCCGCTGCGCCCATCAGATCAGCGGCAAGCGGGTGGAAGTGTGCCTGTCGGATCTGGCCGACAGCCTGGAGCAAAAGGCAGACTGGCTCACCGGCTGGCTCCGGAAACACGAGTGGATTTGCGCCGGCACGGCGGAGGGCTGGTACAACAGCTACTATGACAATCACGGCCGTGCGGTGGAAGGCATCTTCCCCGAGGGCGTTCGGATGATGCTGACCGGCCAGGTCTTCGCCATCATGGGCGGCGTGGCCACCGACCAGCAGATCCGGCGGATCACAGCCAGCGCCGACCACTATCTCTACCGGAGGGAAATCGGCGGCTACCGGCTGAACACCGATTTTCATGAGCTGAAGTTCGATCTGGGCCGGATGTTCGGCTTTGCCTACGGTGAAAAAGAAAACGGGGCGGTCTTCTCCCATATGGCGGTGATGTATGCCAACGCCCTGTACCGCCGGGGTTTTGTGCAGGAGGGCTGGAAGGCTCTCAAGACTCTGGCAGACACCGCCCTGGACTTCGACACCAGCCGCATCTATCCCGGCATCCCGGAATATTTCCGGGCCGACGGCCGGGGGATGTATCACTATCTGACCGGCGCCGCCAGCTGGTACATGATGACCATGATCACCCAGGTTTTCGGCGTCCGGGGCGAAGCAGGCGACCTCCTGCTCCAGCCCAAGCTCACCGCGGCCCAGTTTGACGCCGAGGGCAGTGCCTCGGTCCATGTGACCTTTGCAGGGCGGCGGCTGGAAATCCGCTGCCAGAATCCCGGGCGGCTGGAATACGGGCAGTACCGGGTTCAGAAAGTCCTCTGCGGCGACGCCGAGCTGTGTGCAGGCAGCTGTGACAGCGTCATCATCCCCCGCCGGGTGATCGAGGCTCTGCCCGCCGAGCAGAAACAGGTTTTCACTGTATATCTGGGATAAAACAGGCAGGAATGATTTTTTGATAACGCCCAAAAGGCAGAAAGCAACGAGTATGAGATACGGATATTTTGATGACAAAGCCCGCGAATATGTGATCGATCGCCCCGACACCCCAGCCCCCTGGGTCAACTATCTGGGGTCGCCGGCCTACGGCGCCATCATCTCCAACAACGCCGGCGGCTACAGCTTTGAGCGGTCGGGGGCCAACGGCCGGATTCTCCGGTATGTGTTCAACCAGTTTGACCAGCCGGGCCGGTACATCTATCTGCGGGATGACGACAGCGGGGACTTTTGGTCCGCCTCCTGGCAGCCGGTGGCCAAGGACCTGAACGACTACCAGGTCAAGTGCTGCCACGGCATGGGCTATACCCGGATGGAAGCCAGCTATGCAGGCATCTCCTCCAAGGCTGTCTACTATGTGCCTCAGGGCAAAGCCTATGAGGTATGGGCCCTCACCGTCACCAACGATTCGGACCGGTCCCGCAGTCTGACCCTGACCGGCTATGCTGAGTTCACCAACCACAGCAACTACGAGCAGGATCAGGTCAACCTCCAGTATTCCCTCTTCATCGGCCGGACTGTGTTTGAAGGCAACCGGATCACCCAGCAGATCCACGGCAACCTGGACGCCCTGGCCCAGGGAGAAGATGTGGATGACAAGACGGTAACCGAGCGGTTTTTCGGCCTGGCCGGTGCGCCGGTCTCCTCTTACTGCGGGGACAAGACCGCCTTCCTGGGGGCTTATCATGGCTACGGCAATCCCCAAGGGGTGGCATCCGGAGATCTGGGCAATCTGGAAAGCTACAACGAGAACAGCTGCGGCGCCCTCTCCTGCAAGGTGAAGCTGGCCCCCGGCGAAAGCAAAACCATCCTGTTTGCAACCGGCATGAAACCCTCGGCCGAGGCCGCCGCCATCCTGGCGGGCTATGCCGACCCCGCCGCCCGGGTTCAGCAGGAGGTAGACGCCCTCAAGGCGGAATGGTACAGCCGGTTCAGCCACCTGCAGGTGGAGACCCCCGACCCCGCCTTCAACACCATGCTGAACACCTGGAACGCCTATAACTGCTTCATCACCTTCATCTGGTCCCGGGCCGCATCCCTGATTTACTGCGGCCTGCGCAACGGCTACGGCTACCGTGACACGGTCCAGGATATCCAGGGCATCATCCATTTGGAACCGGAAATGGCTTGTGAGAAAATCCGCTTCATGCTGTCGGCTCAGGTGGACAACGGCGGCGGCCTGCCTCTGGTCAAGTTCACCCACAACCCCGGCCATGAGGACACCCCCGACGATCCCTCCTATGTGAAGGAAACCGGACATCCCGCCTACCGGGCCGACGACGCCCTGTGGCTCTTCCCTACCGTCTACAAATATGTGGCCGAAAGCGGCAACCTCGCCTTCCTGGACGAAGTGATTCCCTTCGCTAACAAGGACGAAGGGACCGTCTATGAGCATCTCAAGCGGGCAGTGGAATTTTCCCTCAACCATCTGGGCCCCCACGGCCTGCCGGCCGGCCTGTATGCCGACTGGAACGACTGCCTGCGGCTGGGCGCCAACGGCGAGTCGGCCTTTGTGGCCTTCCAGTTCTACTACGCCATGCGGATTCTGCGGCAGTTTGCCGCCCACCGCGGCGCCGACCAGGATGTACGCTGGCTGGATGAAAAGCTGACCGAGTATCAGAGCCGCATCCAGGAGCTGTGCTGGGACGGCGACCGGTTCATCCGGGGCTTCACCGAGGCCGGCGAGCGGATCGGCGAAGCTGCCGCACCCGAGGCCAACTTCTGGCTGAACCCCCAGAGCTGGGCCGTCATCAGCGGTCTGGCGGATTCCCACCAGGCCGACACCGTCATGGAGGGGGTCAGCCAGCGGCTGAACACTGCATACGGCGCGGTTTTGATGGACCCGCCCTACCATGCCCACGCCTTTGACGGCGCCCTGGCTGTCATCTACAACCCCGGCACCAAGGAAAACGCCGGCATCTTCTCCCAGTCCCAGGGCTGGCTGATTCTGGCCGAGGCCCTGTGCGGCCACGGAGAGCGGGCTTTCGGCTACTTCACCGAGAACGCCCCTGCCGCCCAGAATGACCGGGCCGAAATCCGCCATCTGGAACCTTACTGCTACGGGCAGTTCACCGAAGGGCCGGCCAGCAAACACTTCGGCCGTTCTCAGGTCCACTGGCTCACCGGCACAGCCTCCACCGTGATGGTGGGCTGCGTGGAAGGCATTTTGGGCCTGCGGCCGGATCTGGACGGCCTGCGCCTGGCCCCCGCCATTCCCAAAGAGTGGGACGCCTTCACCATGGAAAAAGACTTCCGTGGCCATCGGCTCCACATCCGGGTGGAAAACCCCGGCCATCGTGAATCCGGCTGCCGCAGCCTGACCCTCAATGGCCAGGCCATGCCGGACAACTACATTCCCGCTTCCGCCCTTCAGGACGAAAACGACATTATCCTCACCATGTGATCCACAAAAAAGACCGCCGGGTGCTGCCTCTGGGGAGAAGGCAGCACCCGGCGGTGCTTTTGTTTTCAGATCAGGTGGTCAGACCGACGCCGTTCCCGGCGAGATCCGGGCGGGGAGACTCTGCCCCCCATTCCACCATATAGTAGGTGTCACGGTATTTCTTGGGGGTCATCCCCACCACCTCCCGGAATTGCTGGATAAAATGGCTCTGGGAGGAAAAAGAAAGCCGGTTGGCAATGTCAATCATGGAGTCGTTGCTGAATCGCAGCAGGTTTTTGGCCATGTCTATTTTGCGGTTGCGGATGTAGGCGCTGACCGAGACCCCGGTCTCTTTTTTAAACAGCCGGGACAGATAGCTGGAGGAAACGCCCAGCGCGTCGGCCAGATCCTCAATGGTGATCCGCTCCTTGATATGGGCGTAAATGTATTCCTTGCAGGCATTGATGTGCTTGGAGTTGGTGTTGTTATGATGGTAACGGCGCATCTTTTCGGTGTAGTCCATGACCATCTCGTCGTGCAGGCGCTTGATCTCGTCGGCGGTATGGATATCGTCCAGCTTCCGGATATAAAAATCGCTCAGCCGGAATGCCTGTTCCAGCTCCATGCCGTGCTGGCGGCACATCCGCGTCACCATGGCTGTGGTGACCACGAAATGATATTTCAGGTTGGTAATGGGGTCCTTGGACAAAACGCCAACCCCTTCTGTATCCATAAAGCGGCCCTGTTCGCAATTTTTTCGGACAGCATCCACATCGCCGTTGGCCACGGCACGGTAGAACAAAAATTCCTCGCTGGGTTCACGGTGCTCCATCTCATCGATGTCATCGTTAGCCTCGATTACAAGCCATTCATCTTTGTAACTCATTGCCGCATCTCCTTGAACCGCTTCTTGCTGTTCTGCTTAAAATCCCGCGTTCATGGAATCTTATTATGGTCAAATATACTATAACACAGCAGAGAAAACTTCTCAAGTTCTTAAAGATAGATCTTATCGCCGAATCTTGATTCGGTAAATACCTGAAAGCTGTTATGCGTTCACCAATGGAAGCCTAAAGTTTCTATTCTGTCCAACGGATTAAATCTATTCTTGTAGGATTTTCCAAATCGTTCGACAAATCGTTGACATTTGCATTTTTCAGTGATACCCTGTTCCTCAACAAAGCCGCTTTACTCAATGAAAGCCACTACATAACTTTGTTTGTCCGCTCCGCAGCTTCACCAAACCATTTTGCCGCCATCCACCCACGACAAAATCTTTTGGTGCTGCGGGGCCTTTTTCTTTTCGAGAGACTTGCAGCCGGGCAACCGGTTCGCAATTCTTCATACGTACTTTGATAACTTCATCAGCCGTCCGGACTGGATACAGCGCCATGACCTCGCAGAAATGCGGGCGAGCCTGACAACGCCGCTGCAAAACAGGGGCAGGAACTTAATTCGGATGTAAACGGCGACCCCACCAAGCAGGAGACACTGTGCACTTCCTACTTTGACCGATTGGAGACCGTTTTGAAATAAAAATTTTCAAAATGGCGGGAAAAGTAAAAAGCAAGTATCGACCCGTGGCCACAATTTCACGAATTGAAATTGATGCCGCACGCTCCGGTCGTACTTGTTGGGGAGTGCCTTCCCCAAACCCTGCTCATTTCGCGCTCTGCGCATTCTTCGGCTGCGCCGCACCTATACATAGCTCCCCACTTTCGATGGGAGCTAGTCAAACAGCAAGGAGGTACAATGACCAAGACAAAAAACTGTCCGAAACAGAACACCATTCAGAAAGACGGCCCGCCGAGGAAAACGCAATTCATCAAGTTCAGAGTTACCCCAGAAGAAAAGCGGGAACTGGAAATCATGTGCGAGATTCTCCATGTCAACATCTCCACTCTTATCCGTCGTTCCCTGCACAGTCAGTCCATCAAACAAACCATTGTTGTCACCGGCGGCGGAGAAGATGCACTGAGCATCCTCTCTGACCTGCTGGGACAATGCGGCAGGATCGGCAGCAATCTGAACCAGCTTGCCCGCCACTTCAACAGCGGCGGCAAAGATTCAGAACAAATTCGGGCACAGCTTTTGACCGAATTGTCTGCGCTCACACTCTTTCGGCTGGATGCCGAGAAAAAGATGGGAGAACTATATGGCAACCATCAAGCATACAAGCTCGAAGAACTCCGATCTTACGGCACCTGAACACTATCTGACCTTTCAGCACAACGAGTACACCGGTCTCCCAATTTTGGATGAGAACGGCCGGCCCAAACTGCGGGAGGAGTACTTACTGGACACCCTGGAATGCGGCGGACAGTCCTTTGCCATGGCCTGTCTGCTGGCAAACCGGAAGTACGGAAAGAACTTCTCTCCCGACGATGTGAAGACCCACCAATATATCATCAGCTTTGACCCACGGGACGCTGCGGACAACGGACTGACCCTGGAAAAGGCCCAGGCCCTTGGCCTGCAGTTCTGCAAGGAAAACTTTCCAGGACACCCCGCTATTATCTGCGCTCATCCCGACGGACACAACGGAGCTGGCAATATCCACGTTCACATTGTCATCGGCAGCGTCCGAATACGGACCATCCCGAGGCAGCCCTATATGGAAAAGCCCTGTGACTGGCAGGAGGGCATGAAGCACCGCTGCACGTCCGCGATGCTCCGGCACCTGCGGGTCGAGACCATGGAGCTTTGCCAGGAAGCCGGCCTCTACCAGATCGACCTGCTGAATGGCACCGGCGAACGGATTACCGAAAAGGAATACTGGGCGCAGCGGCGCGGCCAGCGCCGTCTCGACCACGCCAACCAGAAGGCAGCCGCTTCCGGCCAGCCCATCCGGCAAACCAAATATGAAACCGAGAAAGCGGCCCTTCGCCGGCAAATCCGTTCGGTTCTGGCCAAGGCTGCCAGCTTGGAGGAATTTTCCGCTCAGCTTTTGCAGGAGCATAGCATCACGGTTAGTGAGAGCCGTGGGCGGTTCAGTTACCCCACCGCCGGCCGGACCAAACCCATCTCCTCCCGCAAGCTGGGCGATGATTTTTCCAAAGAGAACGTTCTGGCTGTTCTCGCTGAAAACGCCGAGCGAAAGAAAACCGCCAGGCTCTACAGCTCTGATTCTCACCCCGACCGTATCAGCCGCCTGATTGACATTCAGGCCAAGCTGGCCACAGGCAAGGGCGCTGGTT
The DNA here is from genome assembly GCF_002161315.1 of Faecalibacterium sp. An77. Taxonomy (NCBI): domain Bacteria; kingdom Bacillati; phylum Bacillota; class Clostridia; order Eubacteriales; family Oscillospiraceae; genus Faecalibacterium; species Faecalibacterium sp. An77. Next base: position 38,110 of record NZ_NFHK01000004.1, on the reverse strand, counting down.
ACGAGCACTGGGCCAAGATTTTCAATCTCAAACAGCTGGCAAAGTCCATGGCACTATTCACCCGGTACAACCTGAACAGCGAGGAAGAACTGGATGCCCGTGTAACTGAACTTCAGGAAAAACGAGACGAGAGTCTCAAGGTGGTCAAAGACCTGGAGAACCGCATCAAAGCCAACCGGGAACTGAGCCGCCATGTAACATCCTATCTCCAGAACCGGAAGTTTGCTCAGCAGGTCAAGACAGCAAAGAACCCAGAAGCGTTTTGGGAACAGCACCGTGCCGAACTGGCAGCTTACCAGGCAGCAGCCGCCTATTTCAAGGCTCAAAAAATTACCAAACTGCCCAGCCTGAAACAGCTGGAAACGGAACGTGAACAGCTGATCTCGGAAAAAGCCAGGTTTTATGAGGCGTATCGTGAAGCAAAAAAGGAATGGATAGAACTCAGCACCGCACAGCAAAATCTGTTGTCGACCCTCCACCGAGAGGATCGCCAGCAGATCCAGGAAGGAGGGCTGCATGACCCAGACATTGCGCATTGATCCCGAATTCAAGGCACAGATTCCACCCCTGACCCAGGAGGAACGCAAACAGCTGGAAGAAAACATTTTGGCAGAAGGGGAGCTGCTGGCCCCAATCCTCGTTTGGAATGGCACCATTGTAGACGGACACAACCGCTATGAAATTCTGCAAAGCCATCCGGAAATCCCATGCAGCGTCCGAAACTTGGAGCTAGAAACGCGGGATGAAGTCCTCGTATGGATTTGCAAACATCAGCTTGGCCGCCGGAACCTGACGCCTGAACAGAAAAAGTTTCTGATGGGCAAGCAGTACGACGCTGAAAAACAGGCTGATGGATTTCATGGAAATCAACACACGCGCCCGGTCCCGTCTGCTGGTGCTCAAAATGAACATCAGCAGACCGCCGGGAAAACCTGTGAACGGATCGCGCGGGAGAACCATATCAGCCCCAGTGCTGTCCGCCGGGCAGCACTGTTCGCCGCAGGCGTGGATCTCGCAGAGGAGTTGTGTCCTGGCATCCGGCAGCGAGTTCTTTCCGGCGATTTGAAAGCGCCGGACGCACTCTTTGAGCGGCTGGCCAAGGCCAGGCCGGAAGAATATGCCGTCCTTCTGGAGCAGATCAAGAACCCTCAGTCCAGGGCAAAGCCTGCCTCCAAGCAGAAATTGTTTCAAACGGAGAAAAGCGTATCAAGCGAGCCGGTGTTGGCACCACACCAAGGCGAGAGCAAGCTGGTCCCTGAGAAGGCATCCTCCCTTTACAGCCAGATTGCCGATGCCTCAACGGCCATGCAGGAACGTTGGAGCACCATCTTCAAGCAAATGCCTACGCTGCTTACGTCCCCGGAACAGAGGAAAGAGGTACAGGCTATTCTTGAAAAGCATCTGGCATATCTCGCTTCGCTGGGTTTTGACCTGTCAGGCATGACGGAATCAAAGGGTGAACAATCTGCCTAGCTTTTCTTCCAGTCCACTCCGGCAGGATGAGATTAGGGCAGGCTGATGCGCCCGGATTGCGCCCGCTCATAAAAAGAGCGGGAAGTGAAAGTTTCCCGCCCTACGCGCCCGCCCGCCAAAAGATATCTTAGCTTTTAATGTAATAACGTTATTTTTAGAAGATTTCGCTTTTTGTTTTGCCGCCCTATCATCCGCCCAGAAGGGCGGTTCCGGGCGGGTAGGGCGGATCGGGCGGGTATTTTTGCATTCCTGCTTGTAATTTTTCCGGCTTCCAAAGGATAGGGGCCAGCTTTTCCACACTTGGGATTTCAAGATCCCGTATTAACTGGGTGTGTGGACCAGAACAGGAGGTGTCGTTGAACAAAAAGAAAAAAGCTCTAAACCATTCTTGCTACCCAGACGAAGTCATCGAGCAACTGGCCCGATGTTTTTATCCGGCGATTCTGGAAAGCTTCAACAACGAGGAGGACCAGAAAGCATTTGCCGCATGGCAGGCAGAACAGGCCCGCTGTTCGGCAAAAGAAAAGCAGGACGTTCCCAACGGGGAACGCCCTGATATCCATACACAGCTTTTTTCAGTTTGGGTGCATCCTTCGGGACGCACCCTTTTTATTTTGAACAAAGAAGATAAGCCAGCCTAATCTAGCTTTCGATGTGTCCGTACGATCAGCAATCCACCCATTCCATTTCCTGCTCGACTTCCCAAAAAGTCTTCCCATCGAAAATAGGGGCAGTTTGAAACTCTTCCTGGCCTTCCTTGATGGACGAACCGTTGTATTCCCAAACACAGTCTTCCGCATCAGGATCGGTTTGAGAAATTTCCATATGGACAGTGTTTTCATTGGGCATATATCCCTGAAACCAATACTTTCTACCTTTATAGATAAATACGGTATCCTGGCATGTGGAAATTCTATCTACAAATTCATTTGCACTTCCGTTTATCATCTTATCTTAATCCCCTTGGAAATTCCCCATACGTTTCTTTCATGAACATCTTTTTCAAACCGAAATGAAATAAATCAAGCTCACTGCGCTTTTGGAGAGATGCCCTGATTCAGTTCGCCCAGGAAAACAAAAAATCCGAACCCTTCTCCCACAGGAAAAAGGTTCGGATTTTTCTGATTTGGTGGGCGCGGGTGGATTCGAACCACCGAAGCATTAAGCAGCAGATTTACAGTCTGTCCCCATTGGCCACTCGGGAACACGCCCATATTCATTTTTGCGGTGTCCGTTTCGTTTGCCGGACGACTCATTTATTCTACCACAGGTGAAGCGCCTTGTCAAGAGTTTTTTCAGATTTCTTTTGGATTTCTGTCGGAACCCTTTGGGAAGACATTTAACTCTCCCCCTGCGCTGCCGTGGTTTTCCGGACCGCTTGCTTATTTTATCACCGAAGGCAGATTTTGTCAACGGGTATTTTTCGGTTTTTTGCCCAGGCCCCTTTCCGCCGACAAAATCCTGTTTTCTCTTGTGTTTTTTCAAGCTGTACTTTATAATAATGTCAGCGGCGACAAGGTTGGACGAGGGGTTTTATCTCCCCCCGCGGGCATCTGCCTGGACGGCAGCGGCTGACGGGTCTTTTTTGTTGTGCAAAAACAGCCGTCCGTTCCCAGCCTTCGCCGCGGTCCGCTCAAACCGTGAAGGAGGTATTTTGGAAACAATGAATTTTCTCGAACAATTCCTGGAGCTGTTCTCGAACTTCGGGAACCTGAATTGGCAGATGCTGGTGATGTGGGTCGTCGGCGGTCTGCTGATCTATCTGGCCATTGCCAAAAAAATGGAGCCCAGCCTGCTGCTGCCCATGGGCTTCGGCACCATTCTCGTCAACCTGCCCCTGTCGGGCGCCATCACCCAGGGCGACACCGAAGGCCCCCTGTCGGTTCTGTTTGAGGCAGGCATGTCCAACGAGCTGTTCCCCCTGCTGCTGTTCATCGGCATCGGCGCCATGATCGACTTCGGCCCCCTGCTGGAGAAGCCCTGGCTGATGCTGTTCGGCGCTGCGGCCCAGTTCGGCATCTTCTTCACCCTGTGCATCGCGGGTCTGTTCTTCCCCCTGAAGGACGCCGCTTCCATCGCCATCATCGGCGCAGCCGATGGCCCCACCGCCATCTTCGTGGCCAACACCCTGATGTCCGACTATCTGGGACCCATCATGGTGGCCGCCTACAGCTACATGGCCCTGGTGCCCATCGTTCAGCCCCCTGTCATCCGCGCCCTGACCACCAAGAAAGAGCGCTGCATCCGCATGTCCTACCAGAAGGGCAGCGTCAGCCGCACCACCCGCATCCTGTTCCCCGTGGTGGTCACCATCCTGGCCGGCCTGGTGGCCCCCGCCAGCGTGGCTCTGGTAGGCTTCCTGATGTTCGGCAACCTGCTGCGTGAGTGCGGCGTCCTGAACTCCCTCAGCGAGACCGCCCAGAACGCCCTGGCCAACCTCATCACCATCCTGCTGGGCATGACCGTGGCCAGCCAGATGACCGCCGACAAGTTCGTCCGCCCCGACACCCTGCTGATCCTGGCTCTGGGCCTGTTCGCCTTTGTCTTTGACACCGCCGGCGGCGTCATCTTCGCCAAGGTTCTGAACATCTTCCTGCCCGAGGGCAAAAAGGTCAACCCCATGATCGGCGCAGCCGGCATTTCGGCTTTCCCCATGAGCGGCCGTGTGGTCAACCAGATGGGCCTGGCCGAGGACAACCAGAACTTCCTGCTGATGTACTCCATCAGCGTCAACGTCTCGGGTCAGATCGCTTCCGTCATCGCCGGCGGCCTGCTGCTGGCCCTGATGGGGGTCTGATCCTCCGTCCCGCTGTCCCGGCGCCTGCCTGCGGCGGGCCCGGCCTCTCCATGTTACCATAAGAAAGGGCTTTGCATATGAACTTCGCTTCCCTGTCCCAGACCCTGCCGATGATGCTGATCGGCATGGTGGGCATCTTTATCGTGATTGTGGCCATCATCCTGGTCATCACCCTGCTGGGCAAGCTGTCCAACCGGTAAGCAAACGCAAAAGAAATCCCGTGTCCCCCAAAGGGACACGGGATTTTTTCGTTTAGGATTTTACAGCTCCGCTTTGGCCCGCAGCAGGAAGGTCTGGATCTGGTCCAGCTGCTTTTCGGCCACGGCGCGGCCGGTGTCATAGACCCGCTGCAGCTCCCGGGGGTCCCGCTCCATGGCGCCGATCTCCAGGGGGATGGGCGGGCGGATCACATAGGCGTCGCCGGCCTCCTCCAGCATCGAGATATAGGACAGAGTCTCGTTGTAGCGCTCGTGGCGGTCGGCCGCCGCGGCCACAAAGGCCGGATAGCGGGCGTACCGGGCCCGGATGATGGGCAGGAACTTGGTTTTCTTTTTCTCAAAGCCCTTGGGTTGGGTCAGGATGATGAGGTTCTTTTTGTAGCCGATGGATTCCAGGAACCGAACCGGGATGGAGTCCGCAATCCCTCCGTCCAGCAGGCGGTGGGGTCCGATCTTCACTGTGCGGGCCGCCAGGGGCATGGAGGCGGAGGCCTGCATCCATTTCAGGTCCTCCTCGCTGCCGGTGCGGCACTTGTGATAGACGGGGTCGCCGGTCCGCAGCTCGGTGCACACCACAAAGAATTCCATCGGGGACGCCGCAAACGTCTCGGTGTCAAACGGGTCCAGCTTTTCCGGGATATCGTGGTAGCAGAACTGCTCGCTGTACAAGTCGCCTGTGTGCAGCAGGTTGTGCATACTGGCGTAGCGCTTGTCGTTGCAGTAGGCCAGATTGTAGCGGATAACCCGTCCGGGCTGGTGCGACTTGTAGTTGCAGCCAAACACCGCCCCGGCCGAAACGCCCACCGCCCCGTCAAAGGTGACGTTGTGTTCCATCAAAACATCGGTGACGCCCGCTGTGAACATGCCGCGCATGGCGCCGCCTTCCAAAACCAATCCGGTTTTCATGATCTGCTCTCCCCCTCTGTGACGGCGGGCAGCCCCGCCGGCTGTCGTTGCGGCGGCGGGCCGTGTGAAGCCCCCGCCCGGAAAATGTTTTCTCCGTTGACCACAAGTATAATCAAAAACCGGCAAAAGTACAAGAGGCCCCCGCCCAAAAGGGGGCTGTAAAAAGGCGCGGTTTTTGTAAAATTTTCGCGCAAAAACCTATTGCCACCCCTGCCGCAATCCGGTATACTGTTGTGTATTGAGAGAAGAAGTGAAACCGCCGTCAGGCGGAGGGAGGAACCAGGCCATGAAACTTTTGGAAGAGCGCATCCGCAAAGACGGCATCATCCGCGAGGGCGGAGTGCTGAAGGTCGACAGCTTCATCAACCACCAGATGGACATTCCCCTGTTCCGGGAGATGGCCCGGGAGTGGAAGCGGCTGTTCGCCGGCAAGCCCATCAACAAAGTCTTGACCATCGAGGCCAGCGGCATCGGCATCGCAGCCATTGTGGCCAGCGAGCTGAACGTGCCGGTGGTCTTTGCCAAGAAGGCCATGAGCATCAATCTGGACTATGACAACTACGAGACCCAGATCCAGTCCTTCACCCACAAGAAGATTTACAACGTGATTGTCTCCAAAAAGTTCCTGACCCCCAACGATCATGTTTTGATCGTGGACGACTTCCTCGCCAACGGCTGCGCCCTGATGGGCCTGCTGACCCTGGCCCAGGAGGCCGGCGCCACGGTGGAAGGCATCGGCATCGCCGTGGAAAAGGGCTTCCAGCCGGGCGGCGATCTGGTCCGCGCCCGGGGCATCCAGCTGGAGTCCCTGGCCATTGTGGAGTCCATGGACGCCGCCACCGGCGAAGTGGTCTTCCGTCCCCAGCCCCACCAGAGCTGAGAAATGCAAAAAACTCCGTGTTTCCCCCAGAGGGAAGGCACGGAGTTTTCTTTTTGTCTCAATCGGCGTCAATGAGGCGGCCCAGGGCGAAGGAATAGATCCCCTTATAGGTGACTTTGCGGGGCGCAAAGCGTTTTTCCACCGCCAGGGCGTAGAGGTTCAGCTGGGGGCGGTAGGCCGCCAGAAACTCGGCCTCGGTCTTGCCCCGGTCGGTCTTGTAGTCCAGCAGTTCCAGATGATCGGGGAACACCAGCAGGATATCCGCGATGCCCTGCACCAGCACCTGTTCCCCCCGGACGGCGGGGGGCATTTCCTCGGGGGCCTGGCCCTGGGCAGCCAGCACCGCCCCCGCCGGCAGAGCCGTGATGAAGGCGTACTCCCGCAGGACTTTTTCCGCCGCCAGCACCCGCCCGAAGGCCTCCCCCGAAAAGAACCGGGCCAGCCGGGCAATGTCCAGCTTTTGGGCGATTTCGGGGGCGGTGAGCCGGGCCCCGGTCTGGCGGTCCCGCTCGGCAGCCAGGGCCTGGTCCAGGGCCTGGCCGCCCTGCCGGGAGGGTCCGGCCAGCGCGTCAAAGTCGGCGTGCTCCATAAAGGCATGGAGGGCGGTGCCCATCTCGGCGGCGGACAGGCCGTCCTTGGCCAGGAAGGCGGGCCGCTCCAACGTGACCTCCCCCGCCTTGTGAACGATGCTGGTGACGCTGACCTTGGCGGGCACCGCCGCCAGTCCTGCCGCCGGGTACTGCCACGCAAAATTGTCCCGCAAAGCCGCCGCCAGGGCGGGGTCCGCCGGGACAGGTGCAGGGGGCTCCGGCGGGGCCACCGGCTGGGCCGGGTCGGGGATGGTCAGGGTGATGACGCTGTCGGTCCGGACAAAGGGCAGCTGTAAATCCCCCGCCTGCCGCCGCAGGGGGCCGCCGTTGGGATGGACCAGCAGCGCGGCCCGCAGCCATCCCGCAAAGGAATTGCACTGGCTGTACAGCACCGGGCCCGCATCCGCCGCCAGGAAGGCCGCGGCCTTTTCCAGAGGATTGGCCGTGCGGGTTATCCCCAGAGGCAGGGTCAGAATCAGACGGTCCTGGGCCCGAGTCAGGGCCACATACAGCAGCCGCATCTGTTCGCTGCGCATTTCCCGCTCGTGGACGGCGGCCAGGGCGGTATAGGCCGCCGTCTTGTACAGCTCGCCCCCCTCCTGCCGCAGCCGCAGGCCCGCGCCGTAGACCCGGTGGAGGAGCACCGGCTCCCGCAGGTCGGCGGCGTTGAACTTCCGGGCGGTGTCGGCCAGAAAGACCACCGGGAACTGCAAGCCCTTGGACCGGTGGATGGTCATAATGGTGACGCAGCCGGGCCGGGCCGCCCCGGGCACCGTGTCGCCGGTCTCGCCGCCGGCGTCGCTGGCCGCCTCGATGGAGCGGACCAGGGCCGAAATGCCCCCGCTGCCCGCCCCGGCGCAGAAGGCCGCAAACCGCCGGGCATCCTCCCGGCGCCGCTGGCCGTTTTCCATGGCGCCCAGGGCAGCCAGATAGCCGGTGGAGGCGAAAATCTCCTCCAGCAGCCGTTCCGCCGGCATGCTGCGGGCCATCCGCCGCAGCTCGGTAAGCCGGGCATAAAAGCCCCGCACCCGGCAGGAAAAGGCGTCCTCTCCCTCCCCGGCGGCCACTTCCGCCACCGCGCCGTAGAGGCTGCCGCCTCGTTTGCGGGCCCGGAGTTTCACCATCTCGTCGTCGGTGAAGCCAAAGACGGGCCCCAGCATGGCCGCCGCCAGGTAGATGTCCTGGGCGGGATTGTCGATGATTTTCAGCAGGGCCACCAGGGGCCGGATGTGGGGCGCTTCAAAGAGGTTTTCCCGGGCGTCGGCATAGACCGGGATGCCCCGGTCCGCCAGGGCCCGGGTGTACACCGGAAATTCCGCCCGGGCCGCCAGCAGGATGCAGCAGTCCTCATACCGCACCGGCCGGGTGGAACTGCCCTCCCGCACCGGCTCTCCCGCCGCCACCAGGGCCTCAATCCGCCCGGCAATCCATGCGGCGTCGGTCTCCTGCTCGTCGTCGGGCAGCAGACAGGCCTCCACCGCGCCCTGGTATTCCCCCGGAGCGCCGCAGACCAGCCGCTGGCCCTCTCCATAGGCGGTATCGCCCAGATCGGGGCTCATGAGCTGCTCAAAGAAGAAGTTGACCCCCTCCACCACCGCCGGGGCCGACCGGAAGTTGGCGTCCAGGGCCAGCATGGCGTTTTGGGCGGGGCCATCGGGCTCCGGGCGGGCCCGCCCGCCGGGCAGCGGGGGCCAGGTCTCCAATTTTTCCCGGAAGATGGCCGGGTCGGCCTGGCGGAACCGGTAGATGCTCTGTTTCAGGTCGCCCACCAGGAACAGATTGCCCCCGTCGGGGGCCGCCAGACAGGCATACAGGGCGTCCTGGAGGGCGTTGGTGTCCTGGTACTCGTCCACCATCACCGCGCCATAGCCCGCCCGAATACCCTCGCACAGAGGGGTAGGCCGGCCGTCGGGGCCCCGGAGAAGTTTCAGGGCCAGGTGCTCAAAGTCGCTGAATTCCAGCAGCTTCCGCTCCTGCTTTTTGGCGCTGAACCGGGCGTCAAAGTCCCGCACCGCCTCCATCAGGGCCGCCAGACGGGGGGCGGCCAGGGCCCGGTCCTGTTCGGCCTCGGCCTCGCTGCAGGGGATCAGGTCCAGGATTTCCCCGAACAATCCCGCCGCCTCGTTGGCACGGGTGCGGACGGCGGCCTTCCGGGGACCGGCCAGACGGCCTTTCATCCCTTTCAGGCCCGGCTCCGGCTCCATTCCCAGCACATAGGGGGTCAGCAGGTCGTACAGGGCCTCCCATTCCCCCGCCCCGGCCAGCTGTTCCACCCGCTCCAACAGAGTCAGGGCCGATTCCAGCCGTTCCAGGGGCTCGGCAAATTTATCGTTGACTTTGGCGGCCGCAGAAGCCCGGGCCGCGGCGGTCTTTTTGCTCTCCTCCGCCCGGGCCCGCTCCTCTTCCAGGTCGGCCCGGCAGTCAGCAAAGGCTGCCCGCAGCAGCCCGCAGGCCGCCCGGGCCCGCTGTCCGGCCAGCTCCAACAGCAAATCATGCCACGACGACGATCCAAAGCTGCCCTCCTGCTGCCAGGGGGCCAGCATCTCGTCCATCTTTTTGTGGTAGTCGGGCAGAGCCCGCAGGAAGTCATAGACCTGCAGCACCGCCCGGCCCGCCGCATCGTCGCTGCGGCCCTTGCCGTACAGGTCGGCAAAGGCGCAGAAGTCGGGGTTTTGGCAGGCCTGTTCCAGGGTGTCGGCCAGGGCCGCCTCCCGCAATACCTGGACGCTGCCGGCGTCGGCGGGGACAAAGTCGGGCGGGATGTCCAGCGCCTCAAAGTGCCGCCGCAGCAGATCCAGACAGAAGGCGTCGATGGTGCAGATGGGAGCCCGCTGCAGCAGCATCCGCTGGCGGCGAAGCCAGCCGTTGGCAGGGTCTGCCTGGCTGAGCCCCAGCAGCTTTTCCCCGATGCGGGCCCGCAGCTCGGCGGCGGCCGCATTGGTAAAGGTGACGATCAGCAGCTGGTCGGCGTCCACCGGGTGGTGGGGGTCGGTGATGAGCCGCACCGCCCGCTCGGTCAGCACAGCGGTCTTGCCGCTGCCTGCCGCCGCACTGACCAGCAGCCCGCCGCCCCGGTCTTGGATGGCGGCCTGCTGGGCCGGTGTCCATTGGGGGGTCATGGCGCTTCCTCCTCTCCTTCGGTTTCTTCAAAGGGCTTGTCGGGGGCCAGGTCTTTCACAATCCGCTCGTCCTGGCCCAGCTCGTGGCAGCAGACAAACCCGTAGTCACACCACTGGCAGGGGCTCCGCCCTGCAATCAGGGGCGCGGCCCCGATCTCGCCTCCATAGAGCCGCTCTCCCATGCCGGTGACCAGGTTGTCCAGGTGGGCCTCGATGCGGTTCAGCTTGGCGGCGTCGGCCCGCCGGGCCTTCTGCCAGGGACTGGGCTTGCCGTTCACCCAGGTGAAGGGCAGATACCGCCCGGTCTTTTCGGGGTCCATGGCGTCAAAGAGTTTTTCCTCGTCCCGCACCAGGCCGTCCAGCTGACAGGGGGCGGCCGGACCGGCGGCGGCCCGGGCCGCAGTGGAGGGGTTGGGATCGGCCAGCAGGTAGAGCACACCCGCCGGCTCCGCCCCCGCAAAGCGGCCCTGCTCGTCCCGGGTCAGGCTGAACAGGTACAGCAGCATCTGGCAGTCCAGGCCGCAGTAGACTTCTTTCAGATCCAGCTTTTTGGTGCCGGTCTTGTAGTCCACCACCCGCACCCAGCGGGTGCCGTCCTGTTCCACCCATTCGTCGGCCCGGTCCACCGTGCCGATCAGCCGCACCGTCCGCCCGTTGGACAAATGATAGGTCTGGGGCTGGACGGCGCCGGCTCCCGCGCCGATTTTCAGCTCGCAGGCCGCCGGGGAAAAGCTGCTCTGGGCCTGCTCGTCCCGCAGATAACACAGCAGGGAGGCCATGCTCTTTTTCAGCCGGGAGAGCAGATACCGAAGCCGGGCGGTGTCCTCGGGCAGATACCGCCGGGCATATTCATCCACCAGTCCCGCCGCCAATGCCCCCAGCTGGCTGTCGGTCAGCTGGGCAAAGGGCGCGGGCAGAGCGCCCTTGCAGGGGTTGTCGGGGCCGGGATGAGGGTCCAGCGCCATCTGAAGCACCCAGTGCATCAGGGTGCCGCTCTGGTCCGCCGAGAGCCGGGCTTTCTTGCGGGGCTTGAGGCCCAGCACATACCGCAGAAAATAGCCATAGGGGCAGTTGGAATAGGCTTCCATCTGGCTGGGCGAAATGGCCAGCTCCAGCCCCAGCAGTCCGCCCAGGGCCGCCAGGTCCTGGATGTGATGGGGCGGGTTCTGGGCCATCCGGGTCAAAAGGTCCAGGCCGGCGCTGCCGCTGCCCGCCAGAGCCTGGGTCAGGCTGGCCCGCTCGATGTCGGTGAGGGGCCAGCCGCCCCCCAGACAGTCCAGCGCACTGCCGGGGGTGGCCGCCATATCCAGCAGGGTCAGGTCGGGGGCAGGCGGGTTCAGCGCGTCGGCGATGGGCTGGGCCGCCGCCGACAGGGTCAGCCCCGCCCCCTTGGGCCAGCTGATCCACAGCCCCCTGGCAGGGGCGGTCATGGCCTTGTAAAAGCAGACCTGTTCCCGGACCACACGGTTTTCAAAGCAGTCGGGCAGCTCAATTTCCTGCCGCATCAGGGCATCCCGGTCGGCGTGGGTCAGCAGGCCGGTCTGGCCCGGCGCGGCGGGGAATTCCCCTTCTGCCACCCCCAGCACAAAGACATAGTCCGGGGCGTCCAGACGCATCTTGCCCGCCGAGGCCAGCATGACGGCGTCCAGGGTCTGGGGGATATGTCCCAGGTCGGAGGAGCGCAGCAGCAGCCCGAACAGCTCGGCGTATTCCGCCGGGGCCACCGTCTCGCTGCCCAGCAGCTGGGCCATCTGGTTCAGCAGGTCCATCACCACGTTCCACTCCCGGGCAGCCTCCTCGGCGGCCGGGATGCCCCGGACCAGCCGCAAGGCTTCCACCTGCTGGTTCTGGGCCTCCTCGGCCCCCAGGGCCTCCAGGCAGAACCACAGGGCCTTGCTGATTTGTTCCGCACTGGCCTCCCGGCAGCGGCTTCGCAGGGTCTCGATGGGCCCCATCAGAAAAGCCCGGGCCTCCTCGGCCTTTTTCAGGTTATCCTGTTCCTCGGCGGTGAGCTTTTCGCCGCCGAAGCCACGGGGGCTCTTTTTGAATTCCTCCCGCCATTCCGACGCCCGGGGCGACCAGGTATAGGCGTAGTTTTCCAGGGCGCAGACCCGGTCCTCCGGCAGGCGGGTCAGCCCGGTTTTCACCAGGGCCGACAGCTGTTCGGTGTAGTCCGCCCCACGGACCAGTTCCAGCAGGGCGGTGACGGCCGCCGCCGGGGCGCTGAAGGCCGGTGTGGTGGCCTCGTCGCACCAGAGGGGAATCCCCGCCATCCGGAATTCATACCGCACGGCGGCCCGGTACTTGTCCAGGTCCCGGCAGACCACCGCGATTTTGCCGCAGCGGACTCCCTGGGCCATCAGACGCCGGATGGCGCCGGCGGCGGCCCGGGCTTCCTCCTCCCGGCTGGGGGCCGGATAAAGCCGGATTTCTCCCGCCGGCCCCGGCGGCGGGGTACAGCGGCCGGCGGCCAGCAGCTCTCCCAGAGCCGCCAGGGAGGGGGCGTCCTGATGGCGAAGGTCTTGTTTCAGCAGCAGGGGCACCGCTACCTCCGACCCGTTTTTCCGGGCCAGACGCCGCAGCTGGGCCCCCACCCCCTTGGCGCCCGAAAAGAGGCTCAAATCCCCGGGTTCGGCGGGGGATCCGTCGTCGCACAGGGCCACCGTCACCTGGGGCAGCGCCGCCAGCATGGCCCCCATCAGCCGCTGTTTGGGGGCGTTGAAGGTGTCGAATTCGTCGATGAACACCGCCCGGCCCTCCAGAAAGGACGGCATCCGGCCCTCGGCCAGGGCGGCTTCCAGACGGTCCGCCGCCAGTTGAATCCGGTCGGAGGGGTCCATGCCGGTCTGGGCCAGCAGGGTCTCGTATCCCTCATAAATCAGGGCCAGCTCCCCCAGCCGCCCGCTCTCGGGGCCGCAGCCCTGGGCCAGACGGGCAAAGTCCTCCCCGGTGACGCCGGCGCTTTTCAGCTCGTCGATGGTCTCGGCGGCCAGCTGGCAGAAGGCCGCGCTGTGGCGGTGGCGGTAATAGTAGTGGACGTTGTCCTGCAGTTCTTCCAGGGCGCGGCGCACCAGGGTGACCCGGCCCGCGTCGGTGAGGGTCTGGACGGCAGAGCCGCCCTCCTCCGACAGAATCCGTTCGGCCAGACTGGTGAAGGAAAAGCTCTCCACATAGCCCGAGCCCTCGTCCCCCAGTTCCCGGTAGATGCGGCCCTCGGTGGAGGAGGTGAACTGTTCCGGCACCAGCAGGATGCTGTACTCTCCCCGGGCGGCCCGCTCGGCCAGACGGGCGTAGAGCCAGCTGGTTTTTCCGCTGCCCGAGCCTCCCAACACCAGTTTCAGCATGGCGCAATACCTCCCTTTGGTCCAAAGAAAACGCCCCATTGCGCCGCCTGCGGCGGATGTGGTAGAATAGGCCTGCAAAGCAAAAAGCAAAGGAGCGTTCCGATGAAAATTTTAGCAGTTGATTACGGCGACAGCCGCACCGGGCTGGCGGTCTGCGACCCCAGCGAAATCCTGGCCACCCCCATCAAGCCCCAGATCGAAGAAAAGGCCATGGCCAAAGTGGCGGCCAAAATCTGCGAGGCGGCCAAAGAAAACCGCGCCGGGCTGATTGTCATCGGCCTGCCGCGGAATATGGACGGCACCGAGGGAGCCCGGGCCCAGAAAAGCCGCAAGCTGGGGGACATGGTGGCAGAGATGAGCGGCCTGCACGTCCGGATGTGGGACGAGCGCCAGACCACCATCACCGCCGCCGGTTTCCTGAGCGAGAGCGGCACCTTCGGCAAAAAGCGGAAGGCCATTCTGGACTCGGTGAGCGCCTCGGTGATTCTGGAAAATTACCTGGCCTGGCGGAAAAACCACCCCGGCGAGGAATAAGATTTACGGATAGGTTTCCAGGGTGACGCTGTTGATGGTGATGGCCTCGGCGGGGACCTGGTTTTCGTCCACGGCGGCAGCGCCGATGGCGTCCACCACCTCCATCCCCTCATACACCTGGCCGAACACCGTGTCGGTGTAGTCCAGATAGGGCGCACCGCCGGCAGCGGTATAGGCGTCGATGATTTCCTGGCGCCAGCCCTGGGCCGTCATCTGGTCCAGCAGCTCCTGCTCCATGCCGGGGGCGGTCTGGACCACATAAAAGACGCTGCCGCCCTCCCCGGCGTCGGTCATGGCGGCGCACAGGGCCCCCGAATAGTGGTGGAGCTTGTCGGTGTATTCCGGCGGGTAGCCATTGCCGTTCCAGATGGTGGTGGAACCGCCGGCAGCGTCCTGCCCTGCCTCCACCACAAAGCCCGACTCCACCCGGGTCACCGTCAGGCCGTTGTAGTACCCGGCCTGGACCAGGCCCACAAAGTTGGCGCAGGCCTGGGGAGCTTCCTCAGGGAAGAGCACCGCCCGGAACACCCCGGCGGACGTATCGAACACCGCTACCGTATCCCCCGACACCGGATGGGTGAACTGAAGCTCGGCGGATTCGATGGTCTCGGGGCGTTTGATCCCGCCCCCGGCCGGGCCGGAGCTGCCCTTCTGGCAGCCCGCCAGGCTCAGACCCAGCACCAAGACAAGGGCCAGCGCGGCCCGTTTCCATTTACCAGACATACTTTTCTCCTTGCGTCATATCATGTACCATGCAGCCCATGGACAAGGCCGGATCTGCACCGGCTGTTTGATGTTCAGTATACCACAGAACGCCCCCCGGCGCGAGGGCACTTGTGTGAAAACTGCAAAAAACCGTTTTTCATGATTTACCATCTTGACGAGGCGGCCAAAAAACGCTACACTATATGCAGGACGGGGACCGCACAACGGTCCCAGATGTGCATTCATAGACTGGAGTTTGGAACGATGGCTGAGGAAATGAAGACCCCCGGGGCTGAGAACGAATACGAGCCCGACCTGATGACCCTCGAGGACGAGAACGGCAACGAAATTACCTTTGAGGTGATTGATGCGCTGGACCACAAGGGCGTCCATTATCTGGCCGTCGTGGAATATGTTGAGAACGAAGAGGACATCGACGAGGACGCCCAGCTGGTGATCCTCAGCGTCGGCGAGGACGCCGACGGCGAGTACCTCGACGTGGTGGACGACGACGAAACCTTGATGGAAGTCGGCGCTCTGTTTGAGAAGCGTCTGAGCGACAGCTTCGACATCGGCTGAGCCCTCCACCGGGCCGGCCCCCAACCCGGCAGTAATCCTGCCCGGCACGACTTGTTGCGGAATATATGATCCTACTAATCATCCATCGGGAGCCTGGAGTCCGGTGGGGGATTGCAGACCGCCCCGTCAGGGTCCACCCTGGAGGCTCGATGCGGGAGCATGAAACCATTGGCAGGGCACCCACCTGTCCGTAAGGGTAGGTTTGATTCATCCGCAGACGACCGGGCGGGATTCTTTTTTAGGCATACAGCCGGAACTGTTGTTCCGGCTTTTTTTGTTATCTGTCCGCGGCTTTGCGGCGGCTGCGGGCGGTGGATGAGGGGAACACGCTCCCCTTTCGCCGGCATTCCTTGCGGTTGGACCCGGCTTGCACAATCTCCCTTTTCCCGTGCACGGCCGGACGGATTTGGGTTTTTCCTGGGTGTATCTGAGAAGTCATACGCGCCCCGTCACGCGCAGGGTTCCGCGGTGCGGCCCTGCCGGAGGTGACGGCGCCGAGAAGTTTTCCGCGATGCGCCGGAAAGGCTTTTTTGAAAAATGAAAAAGCAGGAAAGGATGTGTGCATCATGCGGACCGATCATCTGGCCGGTACCTCGATCCCCCGTTTCACCTACGACACCCCCTCGTCGCCGGGCAACGATTTTTTCGACCTGTGCGGCGGGGAAAAACCGCTGGTGATGATCTTTCTGCCCGCCTTTGACCACCCCATCACCCGGGCCTACATCACCCGCTACGTCCAGAGTCTGAAGGACCTGAAGGGGATCAAACTGGCCTGCGTGGTCCGCAGCAGCCCCCAGCACGTGGCCCAGACCCTGGAAGGGCGGGACCTGCCCTTCACCCTCATCTGCGACCGGCCCGGCGTGCTGTACAACTTCATGGGAGTGGAGACCGCCGGCCTGCTGAACTGGAGTTTTGAGGCCCAGCGGATTCTCCGCAGCGCCCAGGCCAAAAACCAGCCCTACGACCGCAAGGCGCCCCAGCTTCTCCCCCTGACCCTGGTGGTGGGCCCGGAAGGGGCCATCCTGTTCACCCACTACGGCCGCAACCTCACCGACATGCCGGGGGACTGCGGGGCCATCTACACCCTCTGCGACGAGGTCTGCGAGCTGACCCGCCGGGCCCAGGCCCAGGCGGCGGAGGAGGACAGTGCCCCCGCCAAGCCCAAGCCCAAAGCCAGCCCCCACTCGGACGAAACCCTCACCCTGCCCGATCTGGCCGGGGACCTGTCCGAGGAGGAGGACGCCATCGGCAAACTGTTCGACTAAACCAAAAGCGAGCCCCCTGACCCCAGGGAGCCCGCTTTCTTTTTGTCCGTTTATTCGCCGGCTTCCTCCCGCCGGAACCAGGCGTAAATTTCGGCGGCCAGCTTGTCCCCCACGCCGGGGGTCTGGGCCAGGGCCTCGGGTTCCGCGGCCCGCACCGCCCCCACGCTGCCGAACTGGTTCATGAGGGCCTTGGCCAGCTTGGGCCCCACTCCCGGAATCTGCACCAGGGTGGAGGAATAGCTCTTCTGGCGCATCTGCTGTTTGCGGTAGGCGTTGGCGAAGCGGTGGGTTTCGTCCTGAATGTTGGTGATGAAGGTGAAGGTGCCACGGTTCATGTTGATGGCGATTTCCTGGCCTTCCCCGTCCACAATGGCCCGGGTCCGGTGGTGGTTGTCCTTCACCATGCCATAGAGGGGCACATCCGCCAGCGGAGTCCCCAGCAGGGCCTCCTTGGCGGCGTTCACCTGGCCCCGGCCGCCGTCCATCAGCAGCAGGTCGGGCTTTTCGGCAAAGCCGGTGGTCTCCCCCGCCGCGGTGCGGGATACATACTCCCCTGCCCGCCGGGACACCGTCTCGGCCAGAGAGGCATAGTCGTCGGTGCCCGCCACCGTCCGCATCTTGAACCGGCGATAGTCGGCCTTGCTGGGCTTGCCGTCCCGAAAAACCACCATGCCGCAGACGCTGGTCCCGTCGCCCCAGTTGGAAATATCGTAGCTCTCGATCCGCTTGGGGGCCTCGGGCAGGCCCAGCACCTGGGCCAGCTCGTCCAGCAGTTTCTGTTCCCGGGCGGTGCGGCCCCGCTCCCGGGCCAGCCGCTCCACCGCATTGGTATGGGCCATCTCCACCAGCCGGGCCTTGTCGCCCCGCTGGGGTTCATACAGCTGCACCTCGCTGCCCCGCTTTTCGCTCAGGGCCTGGCGCAGGGCGTCGGCGTCCGCCGGCAGGGCGTCCACCGCAATGACCTTGGGGATTTCTTCGTCGTCCAGGTAGTACCGGGGCAGAAACTCCTCCCGGATTTCCTCCAGGTCCGACCGGTCGTGAAAGACAAACTCCCGCTTGTCGGTCAGCCGCCCCTGACGGTACCGCAGCACCGCCACACAGGCGCTGTCCGGCGTGCCGGCCAGGGCCACCACGTCCATCTCCAGGCTTTCATCCACCACCACTTTCTGGCCCTCGGTGACCTTGGTGATGGCGGCAATCTGATCCCGCAGCAGGGCCGCCGTCTCAAATTCCAGACGCTCGGAGGCCTCCTCCATCCGCCGGGTGAGGGTCTTGATGATGTCCTTTTTGCCGTAGCGGATCAGGTGGATGGCTCCCTTGACGGCCTGGTTGTAGTCCTCACAGCGGATTTTGCCGCTGCACACCCCCATGCACTTGCCGATATGGGCGTTGAGGCAGGGCCGCCCCTTCCCGATATCCTGGGGAAACCGCCGGTTGCACCGGGGCAGCAGAAAGGCGTCCATAGCGCTCTCGGCCATCTCCCGGGCCGCAAAGCTGGAAGTGTAGGGCCCGATATACTCCGCCCCGTCGTCGTCCTTCTGAAGGGCAAAGGAGAGGCGGGGCCACTCCTCTTTGGTGATCTTGACATAGGAGTAGCCCTTGCCGTCCTTGAGCAGGATGTTGTATTTGGGGGTGTGGGCCTTGATCTGGCTGGCCTCCAGCACCAGGGCTTCAAACTCGCTCTGGCAGACAATGACGTCAAAGCTGAAGGCGTGGGCGATCATCTGGGTGACCTTGTTGTCGTGGGGAACCCCTTCCCGGAAATACTGGCTGACCCGAATCCGCAGCCGCTTGGCCTTGCCGATATAGATGATCTCATCCGCCTTGTCCCGGATGATATACACCCCCGGCAGCAGCGGCAGCATACAGGCTTTCTGGTACAGCTCGGCCTTGGTCATGGTGTCACCTCTCCTGTGTCAAAAACCAAAAACAAAAAGGGCGGAACATCCGTCCGCCCCAACGTATACCCAATGTTCGCTGTGGTTATTCTGCGAAGCCAGACTCCACCAGCTTGATCAGCGCATCGACCGCAGCCTGCTCATCGGCGCCGTCCGCAATGATGCGGATGCTGGTGCCGCCCACGATGCCCAGAGAGAGCACGCCCAGCAGGCTCTTTGCATTCACACGGCGCTCTTCCTTCTCGACCCAGATTGAAGACTTAAACTCATTGGCCTTCTGGATGAAGAAGGTGGCGGGGCGTGCATGCAGACCGACCTGATTCTCAACGGTAACTTCTTTTACATACATAGTAAAACGCTCCTATCTATTGTCGTATTGGAATGGATGCAATGCATTACACCTGCTGTCTTGTATTATTGTATCGCAAGGGACGAACGTTGTACAGCCTTTTTTGCAATTTTGGCGGTTTTCCCAATCCGATCGGGGACATTTTTTGCAAATTGTACTTTTTTCCCAAAATAAATCCGTCTCTATTGGATGTGCATACAAAAGTTTTCAACACATCCAGGCCCTGCGGCCCCCGGGGTCAGGTTTCCTGGGGGGAATCGGGGGCGGTTTCGGCGGGGATTTCCGCCCCTGCGGGGGCCTCGGGGGCCGGAGAAACCGGCTTTTTCTTGCGGTGGCGGGAGGGCTTTTTGGGCAGCGGCGTGCCGTCCCAGCCGCCCGCCGCCAGATAGGCCTCCCACAGGTCGGGACGGCGCTCTTTGGTACGCTGGCGGCTCTGTTCGCCCCGCCAGTCGTCCACCGCCTTGTGGTTGCCGCTCAGGAGGATGGGGGGCACGGCACGGCCTTCCCACACCTCGGGGCGGGTGTACTGGGGATATTCCAGCAGGCCGTTCCAGTAGCTCTCCTCCTCATAGCCCTTCTGCTCGGCCAGCACCCCCGGCTGAAGCCGGAGGACGCTGTCCGCCACCACCAGGCTGGCCAGCTCGCCGCCGGTGAGGATATAGTCCCCGATGGACAGCTCCTCGTCGGCAAAGGCCTCGATGACCCGCTCGTCAATGCCCTCATAGTGGCCGCAGACCAGCAGCAGGCTGTCGTACTGGGCCAGGCGGCGGGCGTGTTCCTCGGTGTACCGGGGGCCGCCGGCCGTCATAAACACAATATGGGGCGCGGGGCGGCCCTGTTCGGCCACCTGGCGCTGAATTTCCCGGATGCAGTCGGCGATGGGCTGGGCATAGAGCACCATGCCGCAGCCGCCCCCGTAGGGGTAGTCGTCGGTCTGCTTCTGGCGGTTAAGGGTGTAGTCCCGAATCTGGTGGCAGTGGGTCTCGATATACCCTCTGCGGGCGGCCCGGCCCAGGATGCTCTCATCCAGCACCCGCTGGCACATCTCCGGGAACAGGGTCGCAATGTCCACACGCATCCCCATGGTCAGTCCTCCCGCTCGCTTGCGGCGCCGTCATCCAGCAGGCCGGGAATGGGCGTCACGGTGATATAGCCCTCGGGCGGGTTCCGCTCTTTCAAAAAGGCGTCCACCCCGGGGAACATATATTCCTTCCCGTTGGGGGCCTTGACGGTATAGATATCCTGGGGGCCGGGGCGGTCCACGCTGGTCACCACGCCGTAGACCTTGCCGGTGTCGGCGTCCCGCACTTCGCAGCCGATGAGGTCGGCCACATACCAGCGGCCGGGGGCCAGATGGACGTCGTTGCGGTCAAAATAGAGGGCCTGGCCCCGCAGGGCGCGGGCGGCGTCCATGTCGTCCACCCCGGCGAACTTCACCAGGGCCATCTGGCCCTGGGGGCGGATGCTCTCAAGTTCCAGGCTGCGGCCCCCTGCCGGGGACAGATACAGCCGGGGGGCCGGGCGGAGGAAGTCCACCCCGTCGCACCACAGCTCCATCTTGACCTCGCCCCTGACGCCATGGGTGGTGACCACCCGGCCGGCTTCCAGATACTGCTGCATAGCTTCTCCTTTTATCACAATGAAAAAGAGCCATCCGACCAAAGCGGCGGACGGCCCAGAAAGCGGTTCAGTCGATCTCGACAAGGATCTTTTCATCAACCCGCACGGCGGCGGCGCGCATGACCACGCGAATGGCCTTGGCGATGCGGCCCTGCTTGCCGATGACACGGCCCATGTCGCCCTCTGCCACGCTCAGGTGGTAGACGACGGTGCCGTCCTCACGCGGGGGGTCCACCGTTACGGTGACGGCGTCCTTGTCCTCCACGAGGCCGCGGGCTACAGTCAGCAACAGCTCCTGCATGTGACCGCCCTCCGCTTACAGAATCTCTGACTTCTTGAGCAGGTAACGGACGGTGTCGGTGGGCTGGGCGCCGTTGGCGATCCAAGCCTTGGCCTTCTCAGCGTCGATCTTGATGACGGCGGGGTCACGCATGGGATCGTAGGTGCCGATCTCCTCGATGAAACGGCCGTCGCGGGGGAAGCGGCTGTCAGCCACAACCACACGATAGAAGGGAGCCTTCTTAGCGCCCATGCGGCGCAGACGAATCTTAACTGCCATGATACATTTCCTCCTGAAATGGAATTTGTTCGCCCGGTGGGGCGGTTTGTTTCTATGCCAAAACCATCCCGCCGGAGCGGTTGGATTTGTACCTTAAAAATTTCTCAGCCGCGCAGGCCGCCCAGCATGCCGCCCAGCTTCCGCGCAAAGCCCTTGGGGCTCTTGCGCATCTGCTTCATCAGCTTCTGCATCATCTCGTACTGGCGCAGCAGGCGGTTGACGTCCTCGACGCGGGTACCGCTGCCGGCCGCGATGCGGCGCTTGCGCTTGGGGTTGATGATGGAGGGCTTTTCCCGCTCCTCCTTGGTCATGGAGTAGATGATGGCCTCGATCTGGGCGAAGGCCTTTTCATCCACCTGGCCGGCATCCAGATTGGCGCCGCCGGGCAGCATGCTCAGCATGGCGGATGCGCCGCCCATCTTGCGGATCTGGGCGAACTGGGCCAGCAGGTCGTTCATGTCGAACTTGTTCTCCATCATCCGGCGGGCGGTTTCCTCGGCCAGCTTCTCATCGGCGGCCTCCTGGGCCTTTTCGATGAGGCTGAGCACGTCGCCCATGCCCAGGATGCGGCTGGCCATCCGGGACGGATGGAAGGGCTCCAGGTCGTCCAGCTTTTCGCCGGTGCCCTGGAACTTGATGGGCTTGCCGGTGACGGCCAGCACCGACAGGGCTGCGCCGCCGCGGGTATCGCCGTCGGTCTTGGTCAGGATGATGCCGTCCACCCCCACCTTCTCATTGAAGGTCTGGGCCACGTTCACCGCGTCCTGGCCGGCCATGGCATCCACCACCAGCAGGGTCTCGTCCACAGGCACAGCCTGCTTGATCTGGACCAGCTCCTCCATCAGGACCTCGTCGATCTGCAGACGGCCGGCGGTATCCAGGATCACAATATCGTTGCCGTAGTCCCGGGCGTGAGCCAGGGCCTTGCGGGCAATCTCGGGGGGCTTGGCGCCGTCCAGGGTGAACACCTGGGCGCCGGCCTGCTCGCCCACCACCTTCAACTGGTCGATGGCGGCGGGACGGTAGATATCGCAGGCCACCAGCAGCGGACGCCGGCCCTGCTTGAGATAATATTTCGCCAGCTTGGCGGCGTGGGTGGTTTTGCCGTTGCCCTGCAGGCCGCAGAGCATCAGGACGGTCTGGCCCTTGTTCTTGATGACCAGGCGGGGGGCTTCCTCGCCGCCCATCAGGTTGGTCAGCTCTTCGTTGACGATCTTGACCACCTGTTGGGCCGGGGTCAGGCTTTCCATGACCTCCTGGCCCATGGCCCGCTCTGCCACCTTGTTGCAGAAGTCCTTGGCCACCTTATAGTTGACGTCGGCCTCCAGCAGAGCCATGCGGACCTCCCGCATGGCGGCCTTGATGTCGGCCTCGGTCAGTTTGCCGTGGCCCTTCAGCTTTTTGAACACGCCGGCCAGGCGGTCGGTCAGGGATTCAAATGCCATGTTGGGCAGTCCTTTCTATCAGAAATTCCGCGCGCCGCCCGGTCAGCTCTCGTTGACCTCGTCGATGGAGCGCAGCATGGAGAGGATTTTATTCAAAACTTTCAGGTACTCGCTGCTGGTCAGCCGGGCGTGGGGTCCCGTGCACTCAAACCGTGCATCGATGACCAGCTGTTCCAGCTCTTCCAGCGTCTGCTGCACCCTGCGGTACCGGGCCGCGAACCCCACCTTGCTTTCCATCTCCAGCAGGGTGTTTTCACCGTGTTTGATGGCGTCCCGGGCACCCTGACGGGTGATCCCGAAGTTCTCCCCGATTTCGCTCAGGGACAAGTCATCGTGATAGTACTGGTACAGCATTTCGCGCTGTTTCTCGGTGAGGACCTCACCGTAGAAGTCCAGCAGGTAGCCCATCTCCAGATTTTTCGCCACCGCTCTCCCTCCAGCGCTTTTGTAAAGGCATTTTGCTTTACGGACGCATCTGATTATACCAGACTTGGCCCGCCCTGTCAACAAAATGCGGTCAACTTTTTTGTGAAATAAGGAGAATTTTTCCGCAGGGCCGCCGGAATGCCATGTATACTTGACGTTCCGGCGGCTTTGCGATACGATAACAGAAAAGCGCGAAAGGAGGCGCACCCATGACCCTCTACCCCAACATCTACCGCACCCTTGCCCCCGGGCCCATGGTGGAGCTGCGGGGCTATGCCTCATCCTGCGGCCTGCCGGGCAGGCTGTACGCCTGCCTGGACTACGGCGGCCCCACCGGCACCGCCCGGGACGGCCTGGCGGAAGGGATGCTGGCGCTGGCGGCCCAGCGGCAGGTGCTGGCCCCCGGCCAGACCCTGATCGAAGCGGGCAGCGGCGCCTTTGCGGCGGCCCTGACTCTGGCGGGCCGCACCAGCGGGCACCCGGTCTGTCTGGCCATGCCCGACAACACCCCCGCCGCCCGCCAGGAACTTCTGTCGGGGCTGGGGGCGCAGCTGCTCTTTTCCCCCGCCCGGGAAGGCCCCGCCGGAGCCCGGGCCCTGGCGGCCGGCTGGGCCCAAAAGCGGGACTGGTACTACACCGACTGGCTGGCCTGCGACGACAACCCCGAATACCACCGCCGGGTCACCGGCCCCGCCATTGTGGAGGCCATCGCCCGGGAGGGCAGCAGCCTGGTGGATGCGGTGTTCATCGGGGTGGGCAGCGGCGGCACCATCACCGGCGTGGGAGAATGCGTCAAGGCCTGGACCAACGACGTCCAGATGGTGGCGGTGGAGCCCTACGAATGCCAGGCCCTGGGGGGCGGGCTGCTGGGACCCCACGGCATCCCCGACATCGGCTACGGCCTTATCCCCGAGAACTACAACCCCTATGTGGTGGACAAGATTGCCGCCATCTCCAGCGCCGACGCCGCCCGGGCAGCCCGCACCGTCCTTTTGACCGACGCGGTGCCGGCATCGGTCAGCGGGGGCGCAGCCCTGGCCGCGGCGGCCCGGTTCCTGGCCGAGGGGCGCAGCCGGTCTGCCCTCTGCCTCATCCCGGGCCGGGCCAGCCTCCTGTAACCTTTTCCTATTCCAATCAGAAAGAAGCGTTGTTTTTTCATGACACAAAACATGACCAGCGGGCCCATCACCCCGCAGCTGGTACGATTCACCGTCCCCCTGGTGCTGGGCAACCTGTTTCAGCTCACCTACAACGCCGCCGACAGCGTGATTGTGGGCCGGCTGGTGGGCGAGGACGCCCTGGCCGCCGTGGGCACCTCCAATCCCCTCATGACCCTGGCCATCCTGTTCATCAACGGGATGTGCCTGGGCGCCGGCATTCTGGTCAGCACCGCCTTCGGCGCCGGGGATTACGGCCGGCTGGAAAAACAGGTCTCCACCACCGCCATTGCGGGCGGCGTCTTCTCCCTGGCCTTTTCCCTGCTGTGCATCCTGCTGGCCACCCCTCTGCTGCAGCTGATGCAGGTCCCCGCCGAGGTGCTGCCCATCGCCTCCAGCTATCTGCGGGTGGTGTTCGCCGGACTGATCTTCACCTTTTTCTATAACTTCCTGGCCGCCACCCTGCGGGCGCTGGGAGACAGCCAGAGCGCCCTCTATTTCCTGATGCTGAGCGCCGTCCTGAACATCTTTGGGGATCTGTTCTGCATTGCGGTCATGGGCTGGGGGGTGGAGGGCGCCGCCCTCTCCACCGTGGCCAGCGAGGCGCTGTGCTGTCTGTGCTGCGCCGTCTACATTCAGATCCGGGTGCCGGTGCTCCGGCTGGGGAAAAAGTGGCTGGTGTTTGAGCCCTCTCTCCTGCGCCAGACCGTCTCCTATGGCTGGACCACCGCCATGCAGCAGGGCACCGTTCAGCTGGGCAAGCTGGCGGTGCAGGCGGTGGTGAACACCATGGGCGTCAGCGCCATGGCGGCCTTTACGGCGGCCAGCCGGGTGGACGACTTCGCCTACACCCCCCAGCAGAACATCGGCCACGCCATGACCACCCTGATGGCCCAGAACCGGGGCGCCGGCAACAGCGACCGGGTGCGGAAAGGCTTTCTGGCCGGGATGCGGGTCGAGGCGGTGTACGGCCTGCTGATTATGGCGGTCTGCTTTTTCGGGGCCGACCCCATCATCCGGCTCTTTGCGGATGACCCCGAGGTGGTGGACCTGGGCGTGCGGTTCCTGCGGCTGGTGTCCCTGTTCTACCTGTTCCCCTCCGCCACCAACGGCATCCAGGGCGGATTCCGGGGCATCGGCAAGCTGCAGATCACCTTCAACAGCAGCCTGCTGAACATGGGCGGCCGGGTGGCCGCCGCGGCCCTGCTGGTGCTGGTGTTCCATATGGACATCGAGGCCCTGCCCTGGAGCTACGGGGTGGGCTGGGTGTGCATGCTGATCTACGAGCTGCCCCTGCTGTTCCGCCTGATGAAAAACAAAGAATTCTGACCCCACTGCATCAAAAAGCGGCCCCTGCCCAAACGGACAGGGACCGCTTTTTTGATTCTTTACAGAAACGCTTACTGCTTCTGCTGAGCGTGGCTGGCCAGCAGAGCCTCGATCTTGCGGATGGGGTCTGCAATGGCGGAAACCGAGATGTCGTGGTTCAGAGCCAGGACGAAGTAAGCCGCATACTTCGACACATCCACATCCAGGTACCAGTCGCGCTGGAGCAGCTCGGGCTTGCGGTAGGTCAGGTTGGTGCCCACCATGAAGTCCAGGACGCCCTCCTCCACGGCGGCGTCAAACTTGCCCAGGCCGGAGGTGAACAGGGGGAAGGTGGCGTCTGCAATGATGCGGGCAGCGCCGCGCTTCTTCAGCTCGCGGGCCACTTCCAGCATGCTGTCGCCCGAGGCCACGATGTCGTCGGCCACAAAGACGGTCTTGCCTTCCACCGACTCACCCAGGTACTCGTGAGCCACGATGGGGTTGCGGCCATTGACCACGGTGGTGTAGTCGCGGCGCTTGTAGAACATGCCCAGGTTGCAGCCCAGAACGCTGGAGAAGTACATGTTCCGGCTCATGGCGCCCTCGTCGGGGCTGACCACCATGAAGTCGTTCTTGTCGAAGGACAGGTCCGGCATCTTCCGCAGCAGGCTCTTGAGAACCTGGTAGGTGGGCATGGCGTTGTCAAAGCTCAGCAGGGGGACGGCGTTCTGGACGCGGGGGTCGTGTGCATCAAAGGTGATGATGTTCTTGACGCCCATGTTCTGCAGCTCCTGCAGAGCCACAGCGCAGTCGAGGCTCTCGCGAACCTCGCGGCGGTGCTGACGGCCGCCGTACAGGCTGGGCATAATGACCGACACACGGTGTGCCTTGCCTGCCACAGCCTGGATCAGACGCTTCAGGTTGGAGAAGTGATCGTCCGGGGACATATGGTTCTCGTACCCGAACAGTTTATAAGTGACGCTGTAGTTGCCGGGGTCCACCACGATGAAGATATCATCGCCCCGCACCGAATCCTTGACCATGCCCTTGGCGTCGCCGCTCTGGAAACGGGGGCACTCGCAGGGAATGATAAAGCTCTTGGGCTCTGTCTCTCCGCTCTCCGCAGCCCACCGCATCAGGTGGCGGTCAATCAGGTTGGTCAGCTCTTCCGCACCGGGGCAGCACAGCAGACGCAGGTCTGCAACGCTGCCGCCCTGAGCAAAGATATCTTTGGCTTCGATCACATTGGACATTGTTTACGGCTCCTTTAATTCCTCTTTACCAGTGTTATGCCTATTTCATACGAAAAAGGATCATGCCGTCTTCATTTTATCACATTTTAGCCGTCCCGCCAGCAGGATTTACAAAATTCTGCGCCTTGCACAGCAGTTATCCTAAAATCAGCCCTGCTCTATCATTTATTGACAAAATCCTGCGTCCGATTTTAAGTCAACTTATTCTTACAAGCCAGCCAGAGCCTCTTTCAGAGCGGCGGCGCGGTCGGTGTCCTCCCAGCGGACGCCCAGGTCCTCACGGCCCATGTGACCGTAAGCGGCCAGCTTGCGGTAGATGGGCTTGCGCAGATCCAGATCCCGGATGATGGCGGCGGGGGTCAGGTCAAAGACCTTTTCCACCGCAGCTTCGATCTTGTCGTCCGAAACGATGCCGGTGCCGAAGGTATCCACCATGATGGAAACCGGCTTGGCCACGCCGATGGCGTAGGCCAGCTGCACCTCGCAGCGGCGTGCCAGACCGGCAGCCACCACGTTCTTGGCCACCCAGCGGGCGGCGTAGGCAGCGCTGCGGTCCACCTTGCTGGGGTCCTTGCCCGAGAAGGCGCCGCCGCCGTGGCGGGCATAGCCGCCGTAGGTGTCCACAATGATCTTGCGGCCGGTCAGGCCGCTGTCACCCTGGGGACCGCCGATGACAAAGCGGCCGGTGGGGTTGATGAAATACTTGGTCTGCTCGTCCAGCAGCTCGGCGGGGATGACGGCACGGATCACCTTCTCCATCACGTCGGCCCGCAGGGCGTCCATGGACACGTCTTCCCGGTGCTGGGTGGAGATGACCACCGTGTCCACGCGGACAGGGCGGTCGCCCTCATATTCCACCGTCACCTGGCTCTTGCCGTCGGGACGCAGGTAGTCCATCTCGCCGCTCTTGCGCACTTCGGTCAGGCGGCGGGCCAGCTTGTGAGCCAGGCTGATGGGCAGAGGCATCAGCTCGGGGGTCTCGTCGCAGGCGTAGCCGAACATCATGCCCTGGTCGCCGGCGCCGCCCACCTCGTCGTTGGTGCCCAGCGCAATGTCGGGGCTCTGGCCGTCGATGTTGGAGATGACGGCGCAGGTGTCGGCGTCAAAGCCGTACTTGGCGCGGGTGTAGCCGATGTCGGCCACCACCTCGCGGACCAGCTTCTGGAAATCCACATAGCAGCTGGTGGTGATCTCGCCCATGATGTGGACCAGGCCGGTGGACACGCAGGTCTCGCAGGCCACGCGGGCGTCGGGGTCCTGGGTCAGGATCTCATCCAGAATGGCGTCCGAAATCTGGTCGCAGATTTTGTCGGGATGCCCTTCGGTGACCGACTCGGATGTGAAAAGATGTCTTGCCATAAAATCTTGCCTCCTGTACAATCAAACATTCCTGTATCTTCAAACGTTTCAACCAAAAAGACACCCGGAACCCGAAGGCTCCGAGTGTCTCACTCTTATCTTCCGGTTTCCCGCAGGATTTGGCACCTTACGCACACGCGCAGGTTGTCGGGCTTCACAGGGCCTGTCCCCTCAGCCGCTCTTGATAAGCACGGTATTCATTTTGTTGCAGGGGATATTGTAGCATTCCTTCGTCAGATTGTCAAGAAGGTAGTCAGACTTTTTATACAGTCTGCCAACATTGCTCAGTACCCCTTGGCCTCCTCGCCCTTGATGAGCTTGATGGCGCGGCTGGTGCCCAGCCGGTCGGCGCCCAGGGCCAGGAATTTCTCCATGTCCTCCACGGTGGAGATGCCGCCGGCGGCCTTGACCTTGCAGCGGCCGGCCACCCCTTCCACCATCAGGGCCACATCCTCAAAGGTGGCGCCGGCGGTGGAGAAGCCGGTGCTGGTCTTGATATAGTCGGCGCCGGCCTCGCAGACGATGTCGCACATCTTCCGCTTTTCGTCGTCGGTCAGCAGGCAGGTCTCAATGATGACCTTCAGCACCTTGTCCCCCACAGCCTCCTTGACGGCACGGATGTCCTCCCGGACGGCGTCGTACTCGCCGTTCTTCAGGCGGCCGATGTTGATGACCATATCCACTTCCGAAGCGCCGTTGGCGATGGCGGTGCGGGCCTCAAAGGCCTTGGATGCGGTGTCCATGGCGCCCAGAGGGAAGCCCACCACACAGCAGACCTTGCAGCGGCCGGCCATGTAGTCGGCAGCCTGCTTCACATAGCAGGTGTTGATGCAGACCGATGCGCAGCCATACTCGATGGCCTCGTCACACAGGGCCTGAATCTGGGGCCAGGTGGCCTCGGGCTTGAGGAGCGTGTGGTCCACGTGGGACAGAATTTCCTTGCGATCCATTGCAGATCCTCCGTTTATGATGTAAAAAACCGGCAAGGCCAGGCGGGGCCGCAGGGCCGGGCGCCCGGCTTGCCGGAACGTTCCGGGAGAAGCCGCGCCTTGGTGCGGTCCTCCTGATCCCCTGCCCGACGGCAGGGTGTGGGGCAGCCTGGATGCGCCGGGGCGCTCAGTGCTGCTTTTTGGCTTTCTTCACCAGGCCGATGCCCACGCCGCTCAGGGCGATGGCGGTCACCGAAGCCACGGCGCCGATGATTCCCAGCACCAGGCCGGAAACCAGAAAACCAAAGCCTTTCAATCCGTGCACCATATTCGTTTACCTCCGTTGGATGGTTCCCGGGGACAGCCCCGGGGATTCTATGTTGCCGCTGCCGGTCCCGCGGGCTCAGGCCCGCTTTTTGAAGATCAGCAGCTTGCTGAACAGATAGTTCAGCACGATGACCAGCACATTGGAAAACGCCTTGACCCCCAGCCCCCAGAGGGCGAGGGCTCCGGCAGGGTCCAGCCAGCGGCCCAGCACAGCCAGCACCAGCCCCTGGCCCGGGGCGGCCAGCCAGTTGCCGCCCACAATCATGATGACAGCGTCCAGCACCATGGTGCCCAGACGGCAGGCCATAAACCGGCCGAACTCCACCGCGGCGTCCCGGCCACGGGTCCGGCTGGCAAAGACAAACCGCCGGTTGGTCCCGTAGGCAAAGAGGATGCAGAGAATATTGTCCAGCACATTGCCCCAGCTGTTGGCCGCGGCATAGCCGAACAGGGCCTGAAACAGCCCGTACAGCACCATATTCAGCAGGGTGGTCAGCACGCCGAACACCAGATACCGCAGCGCCTCGCCGTGGGCACGGGCCGCGGCCAGAATCTTTTTCACAGCAGCCATACCGTCCCAACCTGTCCTGTGCCCGGCCGGGCCGGACACAGCTTTTTCACAAAAGCCCCAGTTACCAAAAACACCCCGCCGCCTTGAACCGGCAACGGGGTAGTTTTTTCACAGTGTCAGAAAAGGCAGATTACTGCTCGTCTTCCTTCAGCAGAGCCTTCATGGACAGGCTGATGCGCTTCTTGTCGAAGTCGACATCCAGCAGCTTGACGTCCACCATGTCGCCGACCTTCAGCACATCGGAGACCTTCTCCACGCGATCATTGCTGATCTCGCTGATGTGGACCAGGCCGTCCACGCCGGGCAGGATGCGGACAAAGGCGCCGAACTTGGTCAGAGACACAACCGGAGCGTGGAAGGTGCTGCCCACGGGGTAGTTGTTGCGCAGCTGCTCCCAGGGGTTGTCCTCGCTCTTCTTGTAGCCCAGAGAAACCTTGTGGTTCTCCTGGTCGATATCCTTCACATACACCTCGATGGAGTCGCCCACGCTGACGACCTCGGAGGGATGCTTGATGCGGTTCCAGCTCAGCTCGCTGATGTGGCACAGGCCGTCAACACCGCCGATATCGACGAAGGCGCCGTAAGAGGTCAGGCTCTTGACCACGCCGGTGTAGGTCTTGCCGATCTCGACGCTGGCCCAGAACTCCTCGCGGCGGGCCTTGTTCTCCTCAGCGGTGACCTTGTTGATGCTGCCCACGATCTTGCGGCCGGAGCACTCGGTAACGACCAGGCGGACGTGCTTGCCCACCAGAGCGGTGTAGTCCTCGTCACGGCGCATGGTGGCCTGAGAGCGGGGCACAAAGACCTTCACGCCCTTGACGTTGACCACAACGCCGCCCTTGTTGTACTCGGTGACGTCGCCCTCGACGACCTCGCCGGACTCAGCAGCCTTGGCGATCTCTTCCATGCCCTTGCGCGAGGCAAGCTTCTTGCGGGAGAGCTGGATGACGCCATCCTGATCCATAACCTTCTCGACGATGAGGTCCAGCTCATCGCCAACCTTGACCAGGTCCTCGACCTTTGCGGAGGAGTCGTCGGTCAGCTCGCTCAGACGGACAAAACCGGTCTGCTTTGCGCCGATGTCGACCTGGATCTCGTTGGCGGAAATGCTGGTCACGACTCCTTTCACAATACTGCCTGCATGAACACGTTTTTCCTCGGATGCGTTCAGCATCTCCTCGAAGCTCATGCTGTCATTGATTTCTGTCATACTGTTAAGTACCTCCTCAATAATAGACGATGGCGTTGAAGCCCCTGCTGTCACGCCCGCCGTCCTCACATCTGCAAACCACTCGGGCTGAAGCTCGCTTGCTGTTTCAACCGTAACGGCCCGCGTATGTTTTGCGGCGACTGCGACTAGCTTCTGGGTATTAGAAGAATGATGACCGCCAATCACGACCACAAGGTCGCACTGACGGCTGAGGTCTTCCGCTTCCTGTTGCCTCGCCCACGTCGCATTACATATTGTATCAAAAATTTCGGCGTTTGTATAGGCTTTTTTCAGAAACTCCGAACATTCTTCCCATTTTGTTGCTTGAAATGTGGTCTGAGCAACCACAAACATCCGTTTTTCGGGATTTTCAGGGCCTTTCCAGCTCTTCAATTCGGCCAAATCTGCAAAGACGAAAGACTCCCCACGGGTATGCCCGACGATTCCCTGGACCTCCGGGTGGGTCCGGTCGCCGGCCACAGCCAGGCAGACCCCCTCCTGTTCGGCCCGCCGGGCGATGGCGTGGATCTTGGCGACAAAGGGGCAGGTGGCGTCCTGCCAGGACACGCCCAGGGCTGTCAGTTCATCGTAGACGCTCTGGGGCACCCCGTGGCTGCGGATGACCACCTGGTATCCCGGGGGCACATCCCCGGGGGCCTGGACCACCTTGGCGCCCCGGCGCTCCAGGTCCGCCACCACCTGGGGATTGTGGATCAGGGGGCCCAGGGTGGCCACCTTTTCTCCTGCATCCAGCAGGCGGCAGGTCAGCTGGACGGCCCGGTCCACTCCAAAGCAGAAGCCGGCCGTCTTAGCCAAACGTATTTCCATAGCGCGGTTCCTCCGGACATAATGTCAGTATGCGCACTGCGGGTGAATTTATGCAGAGGCAGCGCCATCAAATCCATACCGCTGGCCTAGGTCAATCCAGGCGTCGGTCAGGGCCTGCTTGTTGGCCCGCAGGGTCTTGATGTCGCGGCGGCTCTCCATGGCGAACTGGGCGGCCGGCATGGGCTCCCCAAAGACCACCCGCACCCGGCAGAACAGACGCATGTGTCCGTCGGGGGTGCCGTACAGCACCCGGCAGGGGATCACGTCGGTGCCGGCTCCCGCCGCCACCACAAACATTCCGCTCTTGGGCTGGATCAGCTTGCCCTCTTTTTCGCGGGTTCCCTCGGGGAACAGCAGCAGGCCGCGGCCCTTTTTGCACTCTTCAATGGTGTTCTGGAGGGTTTCCATCTCGTCCTTGGTGCCGCGGACCATCACACATCCGCACTGTTTGAGGAACCAGGTGACCACCGGGTTGATCTCAAACAGTTCCTTTTTGCCAAAGACCACCATCCGCTTGCCCCAGAACCGGGCAATGGCGACGAACACCGGGTCGATGGCCGAGATATGGGTGGGCGCCAGGATGAAGCCGGCCGACTGGATTTTTTTCAGGTTTTCCCGTCCGATCACCTGGATGCGGAACAGGAGATGAAAAATCACCCATGCCCCCGACAGAAGGATAGGATACAGCATCACATTTCCCCCACACGCTCTTTGATGATTTGTTTCATGGCGTCCAGGCTCTGGGCCAGGTCCATGTCCGAGGTGTCCAGCAGGACGGCGTCCTCGGCCTGGCGCAGGGGCGCCGCGGCGCGGCTGCCGTCCTGTTCGTCCCGGCGCTTGACGTCGGCCAGCACTTCCTCAAAGCTCTCGCTGCGGCCGGCCTGCTGGTATTCCAGCCAGCGGCGGCGTGCCCGGGCCTCGGGGCTGGCGGTCAGGAAGATCTTGACGGTGGCGTTGGGCAGGATCACCGTGCCGATGTCCCGGCCGTCCATCAGGATGTTCCCGGTCTTGGCCATATTGCGCTGGAGATCCAGCAGGAAGGCCCGCACTGTGGGATTCGCACCCACAGCCGAGGCGGCCATCCCCACCTGTTCGGTGCGGATCAGGCCGCTGACGTCCTCGTCATTCAAATAAATATGCTGTTCGCCGTCCAGCACAGCCAGACGCAGCTGAATTTCGGGCAGCAGCCGGTTGACCGCCGCCTGGTCGGCAGGGTCCTGCCCGGCCCGCAGGGCGTACAGCCCCACCGACCGGTACATGGCGCCGGTGTCCACATAAATATATCCCAGGTCCCGGGCCAGCTGCCGGGCCAGGGTGGATTTGCCCGCCCCAGCAGGACCGTCGATCGCAACCGATATCATACTTCTATATTCTCCTTCCGGCAGGCGGAACATTCCCGCCGCCTGAAACTTTTTTCGTTTTTACCCCAGGACCACAGCCGTGCCGCTGGCTGTGACCATCAGCATCCCATTGTCGGTGCCCAGGACCTCATAGTCGATGTCCACCCCCACAATGGCGTTGGCGCCCATGGCGGACGCCCGCTCCTGCATTTCGGCCAGAGCGTTCTGGCGGGCCTGGATCAGCTCGTCTTCATAGCTGCCCGACCGGCCGCCCAAAAAGTTGGTGAAGGATGCAGCGATATCCCGGATGAAGTTGACGCCCGAGATCACCTCGCCGCAGACAATCCCCTTGTATTCCACAATCCGCATTCCCTCCACGGACGGTGTCGTCGTAATAATCATAGGTTGTTACCTCCTTTATGTCAAAGCGCCTCAGTCCAGGTTGGCCGCGAAGGCCTGCCCGGTGCAGAAGGCGATTTGCAGGTTGTACCCGCCGGTGTAGGCGTCCACGTCCAGCACTTCCCCCGCGAAATAGAGGTTCGCGGCTTTTTTGCTCTCCATGGTGCGGGGGTCCACCTCCCGCACCGATACGCCTCCCGACGTGATGACCGCGTGGGCCAAATCGCCCCGCTGGTCCACCGAAACGGTCCAGTGCTTGCACAGACGCACCAGTTCCCGCTTCTGTTCCCGGGTGATCTGGTTGGCCCGGGTGGCGGGGTCGATGCCCCACCGCTCCACCATCACCGGCTGCATGCTGGCCGGCAGCAGCTTCACCAGGGCCCCCTGGGCCGCGTGGTTGGCCAGCAGGGCAAAGTCCCGGGTGATGCGGTCATACAGCTGCTCCTCGCTGAGAGCAGGCTTCAAGTCAATTTCCACATGATAGCGGTGTTTTTTCATATTCCCCAGATGGCTGGATGCGCTAAGGGTCAAGGGCCCGCTGATGCCGAAATGGGTGAACAGCATCTCGCCCTGTTCGCTGAAAATGGCCTTGTTGTCCTCAAAAAGGGTGAGCTTCACGTTTTTGAGGGCCAGGCCCATCATCTTTTTGCAGTCTGGGTCCCGGGAGACCAGGCTCACCAGGCTGGGTACTGGTTCCACAATGGTGTGGCCCGCCTGACGGGCCAGCCGGTAGCCGTCACCGGTGGAACCGGTGACCGGGTAACTCATGCCGCCGGTGGCCACCAGGACACAGTCCGCCCGGTAGCTCTTGCCCGAAGTTCCCTTGACCCCCAGACAGCGGCAGACGGGGCCCTTCTTGGGCTTTTTGCCGTCGGCGGAGGGAGCGGGCGGGTCCAGAGGTTCCAGCAGCAGGGCCTCGGCCCCGTCGTGGAGGATCTTTGCCCCCGCAGCATAGTCCAGCAGGGCCTGCCGCACCTCGGCGGCCTTGTCCGACACCGGGAACACCCGGCGTCCCCGCTCCACCTTGAGGGCGACCCCCAGGCTCTCAAACAATTCCATGGTTTTGGCGGGCGGGAAGGCATAGAGGGAGGAATACAAAAACCGCCCGTTGGTGCGCACATGGCGCAGAAATTCCTCCTCGTCGCAGTCGTTGGTGAGGTTGCACCGGCCCTTGCCGGTGACCAGAATTTTCTGTCCCGGCTTGTCGGTGTGCTCCAGCACCGTCACGCTGTGCCCCCGCCGTGCAGCGGCGCCGGCGGCCATCAGGCCCGCCGCGCCCGCCCCCACGATCAGAACTTCTGCCATGGATGAACGCCCCTTTTTCGTCAGATTCCGTACTTTTTAATAATACCAGAATCGGGCCGCAAAAGCAATCGCGAAAAAAAGGAGCGGCAGGACGCCGCAGCGCCTGCCGTTCCATGATGCTGTCAGCTGCCGATCAGCTTGACAGGGTCCAGATATTTGTCTCCATCCAGCACTTCCAGATGGATATGGGATTCCAGGGCGCTCTCGCCGGCGATGGTGCCGGCCTGGCCCAGCTTCTGGCCGGAGGTGACGGCGTCGCCCTGCCGGACGGCGGCGTCCTCCAGGGCCGAGATCCGCCACAGACGGCCCTCGGCGTCACGGATGGAGGCCACCACGCCCCAGTTGCCCTCTGCGGTCAGGCTCTCGACGGTGCCGGCCACCGGGGCCAGCACGTCCTCCCCTGCCTTGCAGGCGTAGTCGGTGCCGTTGTGGGTGCGCCAGTCGCCCAGGGTCTCGTTATAGACCAGCTCGTCCCCGCTCCAGACGGCGAGCACCTGACCAGAGACAGGCCGCGTATAGCCCGAGCCGGCTGATGCGCTGGCAATGGGCGATTCGGTTTGCAGCTCGGAAGGTTCGGACACCGAACCAGATCCAGACGACGCACCAGAGGATGCGCCAGACGAGCTGGATTCGGGCACGTCGGCCACCGACTGGGCCGCGCTGGTGGATTCCTGTTCCCATAGCTGTTCCTCCGTGTCCTGTTGGATTTCGGGGTCGATGCCGGGGAAGGTCTCCTCCCCGGTGATGCTCTGGCTGGGGTTTTTGCCCAGATCCTCGGCCATCTGATCCCGGACCGTCCGCACGGCCCACACGCCGACGGCTGCAGCCGCCGCCACGCAGGCCAGCAGGGCCAGCACAAAGCCCTTGCCCCGCAGAAAATTCCTGATATGCTCCATCGTTTGATTCTCCTTCGGTTGAAACCTGTGTACGGGTGTTGCCCTTAGTTTGAGACACTTCCCGCCCGAATATTCACCCAAAGGCCAACTTTCCGGGGATAAAATGCGGCCAGCCCCAAGTCAGGAAAACGGGCGGAAATGGCAGGCGGCGTTGGTGGACATTTTCCACACCCTCTTTTATAATGGTGCAAAAAAGGAGGCGAGCGCCATGCGTTTAGGAAACAATCTCTTCAAAGCCCGGAAAAAGAGCGGCCTGTCCCAGGAGGACGTGGCCGCCAAACTGGGGGTCAGCCGCCAGACCATCTCCAAGTGGGAGCTGGACGAGACGCTGCCCGACATCCGCCAGGCCAAAAAGCTGGCGGTGCTGTATCATATGACCCTGGACGAGCTGATCGAGCTGGACCCCGACGTGCAGGAAATCCAGCAGGCCATCGACAGCATCAGCGAGGAGAAGCAGCAGAAAGTGAACTGGACCGCCGTCTGGGGCAAAAAGTACCCGGTTCTGAACACCTACCAGGAGACGGTGGACGTGGCGGACTATGCCGCCCGGCTGCATCAGCTGCTGGACAGCCTCCAGGAGCGATACGGCTACAACCAGCTGGACGCCATGCTGGTGCTGAAAGACATTCTGGGCCACACCTGGAACAAGAAATAAACCAAAACCCCTGCCGTCCGTCCCGGAAAGCAGGGGTTTTTCCTTATAAAAGCAGCTCTCAGCCTCTCCACAGATAGAGGACGAACCAGACCACCGCGCTGAGAATCCAGCAGGCGGCGGCGAACAGATAGATTTTGCTGCCGCTCATCCGGTAGCGGCTGACGCCGCTGGTGGCCAGAAACACCGAGAACAGAACGATCAGGTTGTAACCCGTGCGGCCCTTCAAAAATACTTCCAGCAGCAGCATCACCACATAGGCCGCCGACATTCCCACAAAGCCCACCAGGGCGGACCTGGACGCAATCTCCCGGTCCCGCTCGTCGCCGTTGCGGTTTTCCTGACGGCTTTTGGCCAAAATTTCTTCTTTGTCCATTGGATCTCCTCCCCTCAGGTACGACAAGTTTTATTTGCACATTCAGGATAGCACAGACAAGTTTACTTGTCAATAGATTCTGCAAAGTTTTCTTTGCGCCGAATTGACAGCGGCCTCCGCCTGTGCTACACTGACAGAAACGAGAGGAGGAGCCTATGGTTTTTCTCACCACCCAGCGCCTGGTTCTCCGCAATGTTGCGCCGGAGGATGCAGACACCATGTACGATTACCGCAACAACGAACTTTGCGCCCGCTACCAGCGGGGCCAGGTCCGGGACCGGGAGGGCATTGCCGCCCTGGTGGAGCGCCGGCGCAGCGATGTGCTTGGCCTGGAACAGCCTGCCCTGCTGGCAGTGGCCCTGCGGGACACCGGCGAAATGATCGGGGAAATTGTGGTGATGCCCCAGGACGGGGCCATCTCTCTGGGCTATACCTTTTCCTACCGGCACCACCGGCGGGGCTATGCCTATGAGGCCCTGTCCGCCCTGCTGGAGCTTCTGCACAACCGCTTCCCCGAACAGGAGTTCATCTGCTTCACCGAGGCGGAAAATCTGCCCAGCAGGGCCCTTCTGCGCAAACTGGGGTATCAGGATTTGGGCTACGCACCCAAAATCCAGTCCCAGATCTTCGGCAAGTGGCTCACCCCGCAGTCCGAAGCCGAACTGCGTCAGGCCACCGATCCCGCCCGCTGAACCCCCTGCATCCCCTGTGCGAAAAAGGCACAGGGGCTTTTTTCGCCCCAAAATGTAAAAACATCTTGACATTTCCTCCCGGTCTGCTATACTGAAAATGTAAAGAGTATTTGACATTCCAGAGGAGGTATCTGCCATGAAGAAAATGGATGAAATGGACCGCAGTATCCAGCTTCAGGCCGAGGAGCTGGCCTATAAGGTGGTGTTGGGCGCTCTGGCCGGGTCCACCTGTGCCAACTGGGCCAACGCTGTTTTGTACAAAATGCCGCCCGACCTGGTGCCGGGGCTGATCCTCTGCCTGGCGGTGTGCGTCCAGGGAATTTCGCAGATTTTGTTCAAACAGGAAATGGTTCGCGGGGATGAGGAATCCCCGGAGCCCAACCGGGCCGCCCAGGTTCTGGGGGCAGCCGCCGCGCTGGGAGCCTTTGTGCTGGCGGCGGGCGTCCTGCTGCTGCGGGTGTAAACGGCCATGCGGAACAACGTCAAACAGCTGCGCAAGCAGGCAGGCCTCCGGCAGGAAGATCTGGCCCAGATGCTGGGGGTCAGCCGGCAGACCATCATCGCCATCGAGAACAACAAGTACGACCCCACCCTGGCCCTGGCCATGAAACTGGCCCGACTGCTGGGACTCCATGTGGACGAAGTCTTTTTCCTGGACGAATAAGCAAACATCCCCCGCACCTGAACAGGTCCGTAAAAAGTAGACAATAGACAAAAAACCTCCCCGTGTAGGATAATAGAACTACACGAGGAGGTTTTGCTATGCCCAGAAAATACACGAAAATAAATCAATATGAGAAA
>NZ_NFHK01000039.1:0-23545 GCF_002161315.1 Faecalibacterium sp. An77 | reverse complement strand
CACTCTGTTCAAAAAGCCTAAACAGCTTGCAGCTTACTTTGGGTTAGACCCATCTGAACGGCAGTCCGGAACATTCAGAGGCACGAAAAACAAGATTTCAAAGCGTGGATCGCCCTATGCTAGAGCCTCACTTCATATGGGAGTAGTTAATGCGATTTGTAAGCATGGGAAGCAACCAGCACCAAATCCTGTACTGCTCAGTTATTATGAGAAGAAATGTAAAAACAAACCGGCAAAGGTTGCTCTAGCAGCGTCGATGCACAAATTGGTCTTTATTATCTTTGCGGTCTTACGCGACCAGAAACCTTTTGAGCTGAAAACACCAGAGCAGCATGCAGCTGAACAGGGATTTGTAAAGGCAGCCTGAAGCTTTTGAGAAACTCAGGCCCTGGAAACAGACGCAGGGCTTTGTTTGTTATGCCCAAATGAAAATTTGGCAGCGTTTGCTGCCCTTGTTTTCTGCTTAGCGTAAGTGGCTGACAGGGTCAAGAGCGGCGAAGCGGTGGTGAAAACCATCTACTCTTGACCCTGTTGGCCACTTATGCTATTGACTTTGCTTAATTGGTCTGCTGCCACTTTTAAATCAATAAGATCATTGAACAACCGACTAACGCAACAGTTCGCTCTCCAGATCCTGCAGCATGAGATCCAGTGCCGTGATGCCGCCCTCGGCGGTATACCACACAGCGGGATGAGCCAGATATACGATATTACCGTTTTTGTAAGCTTCGGTGCTCATGACCAGTTCGTTCTCCATGATCTCCTGAGCCAGTTTGGCACCATCGGTACCGATTGCGGCGTCGCGGTCCATAACAAAGATGTAATCGGGGGCCTTCTCAACAATGAATTCGAAGGACGCTTCGTTGCCGTGGGTAGAGGTATCAATATTGGCATCTACACCAATGTTTTCGAAGCCGACTTCCACGCCGATAATGGAGCAGCGGCCATCGTTGCCCAGCACATTGAAGCTGCCGCTGGTACACATACCCACGATGGCAGTCTGGCCCTCAGAGACGGCCTGGAGAGCGGTGATACGGGCATCGAAGTCAGCCATCAGTTCATCCACCTTATCCTCCAGACCGAACATGGAGGCGATGGTGGTAGCATTCTGTTGCACGCTCTCTACCACGCCAAGTTCGGTATCCGTGGCCAGATAGACCACGGGAGCGATCTCGCTGAGGGCGTCGTAACTGGAGGAAAGGCGACCGCCGATGAAGATTACGTCCGGCTCACAAGCCATGACAGCCTCCAGATCGGCTTCCTTGATGGTGCCCAGGTTGGCGATATCGTCATTGATGTAGTCCTGGAGGTACTCCAGGCTGGTGGAGGCGGTGCCCACCACCCGGTCGCCCACGCCAAGGGCGTTCAGAATGTCCAAGGACGCCATATCCAGGATAGCGATGCGCTGGGGGTCATAAGGTACTACCAGCTCGGTCTCCTCCTTGCTGGCATTGAGACTGGTGATGGTTACAGTCTCGGGGGTCTGGGCTTCGTCGGCGGTCTGGCTGACGCTGCTAGGGGCAGATGTGTTTTCGGAAGATGCGCTGCCGCTCTGTGCAGTGCAGGCCATGAGGCTCAGGGCTATTACGCCGGCCAGGGTGAGAGAAACCATCTTTTTCATGTTCATGTTTACTTGCTCCTTTTCTGAAAAGTACCGAAAATTGGGTTAATAGTAGATGGACAAGGGTTTGCCTGCAATGGTTAGGATTTCGAAGTCCACCCCGTAAATCTGCGATAGGTTCTCTTTGGTCATCACCTCCTCAACTGTGCCGAATCTAGCGATTTTTCCGTCCTTAAAAGCACAGATATAATCGGAATAGAATGCTGCATAGTTAATCTCGTGCAGCACCAAAATCACCGTCTTTCCAAGTTCGTCGCAAAGGCGGCGGACGATCTTCATCATGTTGGTGGCATGGTAGATGTCCAGGTTGTTAGTGGGTTCATCCAGCAAAACATACTCGGTGTCTTGGGCGATGACCATAGCAATCATCGCACGCTGCCGTTGGCCGCCGGAGAGTTCGTCAATGAATCGGTCCTGAAAGTCCTCCAGTTCCATATACGCAATGGCGCGGTCAATAATTTTCTGATCCTCAGGGGTGACTCGATTGCCTGAATAGGGAAAACGCCCGAAGGTCACCAGCTCCCGTACGGTCAGTTTCATCTGAATATTGTTGCTTTGGGTCAGGATTGCCAACCGCTTGGAGAGCTCTTTACTCTTCCATTTTCCGATGTCCTTGCCTTCGAAATCCACCAACCCGCTGTCGTGAGCAATCAGCCGGGAAATCATCCCCATAACAGTGGATTTGCCCGCGCCGTTGGGACCGATGAGAGAGATTACCTTTCCTTTGGGAATGGAAAAGGTTACTCCATCCACTACAGTTTTTCCATCATATCGTTTGGTCAGTTCCTTGATCTGCATAGTCACACCTTCTTTCTGGTCAAAAGGAGATATAGGAAATAGAGGCCACCGCCCACTGTGATGAATACGCTCACCGGCACGGAGTAGGAATACACATGCTCGACAATGAGCTGTCCGCCCACCAGAACGATCATACCAAACAGAGCCGAACCCAGGATCAGCTGAGTGTGGCGGAAAGTTTTGAGCAGCTGCCGGGACAGGTTGGCGATGATAAGTCCCAAAAAGGATATGGGGCCCACCATGGCGGTGGCCACAGCGATGCAAAGGGTTACACCCAGCAGCAGGCGGCGGATGCAACGGTCATAGTCTACTCCTAGATTGATAGCCTGATCTTTTCCCAAAGTCAGCACATCCAGCAGTGCTAACTCCTTACGCAATGCAAAGATGACGGAGGCCAGAAGGACCAGAGAGAAGACGATGATCTCGGAGTTGATATTGCTGAAACTGGCCACCAGTGTGTTTAGCAGGCTGTCGTATTCATTGGGATCCATCACCCGCGTTAGTGTGGTTTGTATGCTGCCAAAAAAGGAAGTCAGTACCGTACCCACCAGCAGGACATACAGCACATTGTGCTTAGTCTTTTTAAAGATCCAGCTATAGATGATGGTGGCGATGATGCCCATAAGCATCACATCCACTGCAAAGGACAGATTGGCATTGGTGGCTACGATGCTGGCTGAGCCTAGGAAAAACACCACAGCTGTGTGAATCAGGGTGTACAGGGAATTCATCCCCAGCAGACAGGGGGTCACGATAGTATTGTTGATGATGGATTGAAAGACTAACGAGGCCCCACCTATGGAAAAGGCGGTAATCAGCATGACAATAAGTTTTGGGATGCGGATCTTCATGGCGTAAGCAAATAATTTGGGGTTGGAAAAATTCACATCTACCAGCATATACCCTGCAGCGCAGAGAAGAACGATGGCAGCCAGGATCAGAAGCTTACGCCGGTTGGAGCGGATAACAGTAGAATTCACTGGTCCGTACCTCCTTTCAGGTTGGGCATAGCCGCACAGCCGCCGGTTCCGGCGCTGCCCAGGCGGATGGCCTTCCGTCCGTACTTGAGCCGGTAAAAAAGCAGGCCGATAAAGATAAGACTTCCTAGAATACCTACAATCAGTTCGATGGGTAATTCGTAGGGGGCGATTACGATGCGGCCAATCATGTCGCACACTAGCACAAAGAGGGCACCGAAAAGGGCGGTGTCCACCAGGGTGCCACGAATTTTATCTCCTTTGTACATGGCCACTACATTGGGGACAATCAGGCCGATATAGGAGATAGAACCAACCACTACCACAATGCTAGCGGTGATCATGGCAGCGATG
The DNA here is from genome assembly GCF_002161315.1 of Faecalibacterium sp. An77. NCBI lineage: Bacteria > Bacillati > Bacillota > Clostridia > Eubacteriales > Oscillospiraceae > Faecalibacterium > Faecalibacterium sp. An77. The sequence goes on along the minus strand of NZ_NFHK01000039.1, from coordinate 19,795 downwards.
GTCAGCCCGGCGAACAAAACTAGATTGTAGGGCACGCCCAGATTTTTGGAAAAATCTTTGCCCATGCCCACAATGTTGAAGTGATTGGCAAAGACAAAGGCCAGAATAACCAGCGGTACAGTGAGCCAGACAATCTCATACCGCCCTTTGAGTACAAGAGAGAAGTGCCCTACTAGCCAGGAGGACAGTGCCTGGGTCATTTCGTATTTGTAGGCCAGATAGTTGGTGATTCCACCGATGACATTGCCGAACATGATGCCCACCAGAGGGACCATGACCACGTCTTTAAACTGTATTTTCTGGATAAACCAAACAAAAATCCAGGTACCCAGAATAGCTGTGGCAAAGGCGAAGATGGCCCTGCTCCATAGTGTGGAGGCTGGCATGAACAGAAGCGCCAACAAAATACCAAATTGAGCCGAGGAGATGGTAGCTCCTGTAGTGGGAGATACAAATTTGTTACTGCACAGCTGCTGCATAATAAGTCCTGCTACACTCATACCTATACCGGTACACAAAATGGCCAGCAGGCGGGGCAGGCGCGAGATAATAAAGATTTCCAGTTGTTCCAAATTTCCCAATAACAGTTCGCCTGGTGTAAGATCGATTACCCCTACAAAAAGCGAATAACAGGATAAGACTGCAAGGACTGCAGACAGAACAATTGTTGAACGAAACGGTTTAATAAAATCCTCTCCCTTCTTGATGATTAGTAGTGACTAACTCTGCGCAGCGAAAGATGCGCAGCGGCGATTGGACTTACCATGCATCACGCACTGCGCATCGTAGCAATATTATAACACAGTTGGTTGGTTATGTTTAACCTTGCATGAGGAACAAAAAGAAGACGGAATAAATTTGCATTTTTGTGTGTTGTGCATAGGAGTGCTTGTGCAAGGGGGATAGACTGTGTTCTTTTAGGGGGACGAGTGGTGTTACAGAACTTTTTCAAAACTCGGTAATATCACCTTCGGTCAATACCGAAGGTGACGCTCTCGCTTCTTTTTTGTTATTAGGCTTGGATAAGCAGGGGATTAGCCCAGCAGGTGCTGTGGGAATGTGCATAACTTGTATATTGATTTTCCGATAGCCAGGATGTATAATGACTTTAGTTAGTATAATCTAACATTGCTTTCGGCTTCTGAAAGCAGATATGGAATATTAGAGTTTTTTTCATCAATAGCTGCAAGCCGGAAGGATTGATGGACAGGTGGATAATTGATGGAATGTGTAGCTCCAATCAAACCTGGCTGACAGCTTTTCTCTCTGAAACTGATTTTCCTAAAGTTATCATCGACTCAAATACGAAAAAGCGCTGTCTTTGTGCGCTGGCGATTCGAGAGAATATGGGGCGTTTGGGCAATAAATAACAGAGAAGTTTCTTATAAAGATAGGAGGATTTCCATGAACTGGACGCGCAGCATTCTGGACGGGTTTGCTATGGCAGCTTACTTTAACCTGTTTGCTGGTTTGGTGGCACTATATCGCCCCCGGCTGATGTTCCCCTGTTATCCATCCGCCATCATCAAGGCGGCGAAAGAGCCTCCCACCAGAGCGGAAAAACGTTTTTATTGGCTTTGGATCTGTTTTGGGGAGTTGCTGCCCCTTCTTCTTTATGGCGCTGTCAGCGCTGTGGAGGGCGGAACAACAGGATTTTGGCATCTGGCTCTGACCGGGTATATCCAATGGATAATGATTAATTTCTGTGATCTGTTCTTTCTGGATTTTTGGCTGATCCAAAAGAAAGCAAAAAAACAGTTTATCATTCCCGGAACTGAGGGACACCCCAGTTATGCGTTCAAAGCTTGGATGAAAGGTTACGCTCTGCCGGAGCACCTGCTCCAGTGGCCGTTTTTGATGTGCCCCATCCTTGCGGCGGCCCAGGCAGGACTGGGGGTACTTATTGATATGTTTTGGTGAGCTGTAAGAAAAGAAGATACATTGCATCAATATGGGTGGCAAGTACAAACTCGTACCTGCCGCCCATATTTATTTTGCCAGTTGCATTCTGATCTCACGGCTTCCTCGGCGGATACCTCGACAGGCTCAAAGTCTTAAGTCAGGTGTATATTTTGGTCGATAGTATGGCGGTGTGTCCATTCAAATTAAATGTTAAAAGTCTCGCGTCATAGCCAAATGAGGGTACTAATAGCTTCCTGATCATCTTGTTAGGACTGCAGATGTTGTCAATGGCCTCTTTCAGCGTTGACTTAATAGGATGTGTCTTTGTAAGTGCCATATCTGAATCAGCTTTTCCAGCAGAGCTCTTCCATATCGGCCTGATAAGCGGAGCATTGACCCGCTTGGCGATTTGGTTTTTGCTCTGGCCAATGGCAGACAGGAACTTATCCATCTCTTTGGTGTGAAAGTATACCTGAGTATACAAGCTTACGCTCTGGATGTTAAACGGATTGGTTGAGAAAGTAGAGGTTTACAATGCGGAAAAATGAACGGTATGTGGGAGTAGAGGCTTCGTATCAAAAATAACTATGTGGGAGAAAGCACGCTTTCTAAAATGTTACTCCTGCCAATTCCTGATGTGACCGTCTCAATACCCAGAAGAGAGTGTTCATTAACTGCATCCCGGCTGAAATCGCTGGATAAAAATAATAAAAACGAGTGCTCTTACAGCTTTTCAAATGCTGTAGGAACACTCGTCATGATATGGGGCGGGAGACTGCAAAGACATCCTTCCTGGTGAAAAGTTTTCCGTTACAGTTGGCACAGTAGACCACGCCCTGGCCCCGAAACTATTTTTCATCCGGAAGCCCGCCATATGTGAGCTGAACCTCAACAACTAACAGAATGCCGAAATGTTTTAGAACTCCAGGGCTGAGTAGAAATGCGCAGTTTTTAAGTTGAATTATCTAAGAAGAAAACGGCTGGATTAGAGACTTTTGCTAGTGTTACCAGGAATTAAAAGAACTGGTTTTTTATTTTTCGGCAATGAACTCATACTCCGCAGACTGACAGCCAAAGTGGAAAGATTATGAAGCATCGCGGATGTGGCGGGGGAGATTATGCCGGCCATACCCAAAGCGATCAGGGTGCCATTAAAACCAATAACAAAACGATAGTTGGAGTGAATGCGTGTCATGAGTTCCAAGGAAATTCGACGCAACTCCACCAATTCCCAGAGACTGTCGGCGGCGATGGTAATATCCGCGATTTCCCGGGCTATGGCTGCACCATCGCTAATAGCGATGCCGGCATCTGCTTCCGATAGAGCAGGGGAATCGTTGATACCGTCTCCAACCATCAATACCGTATGGCCAGATTTCCGGAGATGTGCGATAAAATCGGCTTTGTCAGCAGGGAGCACCTCGGAGCGGAATTCATCCACTCCAACCTGAGCAGCAATCGTAGAAGCCGCGCGATGGCTGTCTCCTGTAAGCATAATAAGATTAGTAATGCCCAGTGTGCGGAGCGCAGCAAGAACGCTTTTTGCTTCTTCCCGCAAGGGATCAGAAATACAGATTACTGCAGCTAACTGCCCGCCGATCGACAGGTATAGATGGGAATACTCCGGAGGAAGGTTTTCGAAACGTTCGGCCTCTCCAGCTGGAATCACACAATGTTCATCTTCAAATATAAAATGGGCACTACCGATGAGGACACGTTCACCATTTACAGTACTGGCAATCCCATGTGCTACTAGATACTCCACCTTGGAATGATATTCTTCATGAATCAAGCCGCGGATCTTTGCCTCTTCCACAACGGCATTGGCCATAGAATGGGGAAAATGCTCCTCCAGACAAGCGGCCAGGCGCAGCATCTCGGTCTCTGTTTTCCCGCCAAAGGGTATCACCTGAACGACTTTTGGACATGCGTGGGTCAAGGTGCCCGTCTTATCAAAAACGATTGTGTCCGCAGCAGCCACTGCTTCCAGAAATTTCCCGCCTTTTATGGTGATATGGGATTTTCCAGCTTCGCGCATGGCGGAAATTACCGCCAGCGGCATGGCTAATTTTAAAGCACAGGAAAAATCCACCATCAGCACGGATAGCGCCCGAGTAATATTCCGACTGAGAATAAAATTAAGAATACTGCCGGCAAATGTATAGGGAACGAGTTTGTCGGCAAGGTTGGCTGCTTTGCTTTCAACAGAGGATTTTAGTTGCTCCGACTGTTCAATCATGTGGACGATCTGGTCGTAACGGCTTTGTCCGGAGGATTGTTTTACTTCCAGAACGCACTCGCCTTCTTCCAGTACAGTTCCTGCATAGACCATGCTTCCAGGATGTTTTGGTACAGGGATTGATTCGCCGGTGAGGGAGGACTGGTTGACCGTGCATTCACCTTCCAGTATCGATCCGTCTGCTGGAATGATTCCCCCTGCACGAACAATCACAGCATCTCCCGGCTGAACTTGAGAGATCGGAACCAGAATTTCACCCTGTGGAGTTCGTACCCACACTCGATCAACATTCAGAGACATACACCGTGCAAGGTCTTCCACCGATTTTTTTCGGGTCCACTCCTCCAGCAGTTCGCCTATTTCCAGAAGAAACATGACCATTCCTGCTGTCCCGAAGTCCCTGCGGCACACGGAAATGGAGATGGAAAAAGCATCCAGAAGATCGACCTTTATTGTTCGATGGAGGATGCAGAGTAGTCCGCGCTTTATAAAAGGGATCATATGCCACAAGACCCGGACAATTCGTACAGGCGGCGGGAGAAACAAGGCGGATGCGGCTTTGCACAAGACTTTGCTCACCAGCTTTTCTTCAAACTCCCGATTTAATGCCCGGGTACTGTGTGCAGAAAGTGTGGGTGACAACTTGGCGTCCGACCAGGAAAAATGGCGGAGTTCGTCCAGGACGGTTTGCCGGGAGCCACTGTAATAAAGAATTACACAGCAGGTACGTTCATGGACAGAGACTTGCCGAGTCCATGGCTTTGCCTGAAGCCAGGCCTCCAGAAGATCCGCCTGTGCGAGTGTCATCCGTTTTTGCCTCAGTTTTAGCCGGATACGGCCACGGCTTTCATGCAATATGGTTGCGTTCATTCGGTTCTCCTTTACAAAAAAGGGGAGCCGCCCATGCAGCTCCCTCTCAGGATATATCAGGTTTCGTCGCTTTCAAGGCTGGCGGCAGTAGTCTCTTCTGCTTCCAAGGCTGCTCTGGCCTCGTTCATATCTTTGGCCGAGGCCAGAATATCTGCGGCATTTTCCTGAACGGTAGTAACGGTTTCCATCACGGAATCCTTCATTCGGAGCCCGGCAGCTGTCACATGTACATACGCCTTTTTGGCGTCCTTGCTGGACAACAGCTTCACGCCAAAAGATCCGAAAAGGGCCCCGCCTACAAAACAAGCCAACTTTGTGTAAATGTTCATCGCAATATATGTCCTCCTTTATTTGCGTTTGTAACCTGTAATCATAACCATGATCATACAGAGGAGCGCACCCCAAGCCCAAAATCGATGCTGTTTCACTGCAATGCCTCCCATCTCAAGTTTCAGGCTGTATTTTAATCATTATACAGACAGATGTTGCAATTGTCTTTATTAAAAAAGACTCGGATCGCCGGAATCGGACATTTTTTTGAACTGGCCCGGTGTCATACCGCAGTATCTTTTGAATACAACGCTGAACTGACTGGCGCTGTCGTATCCTACAGCTTGCGCGACTGTAAGGATGGGCAAGTTTGACTGACGCAAAAGTTCGCACGCACGATGAATCCGCTGCTGTGTCAGCCAGCGGTGGAGAGGCTGCCCATACATACGGCGAAATCCAGTTTTCAAAGAAGTGGGGGAGAGGGAGAAACGGTGACATAGAGAAGGAATAGTATGTTTTTCTTCCAAATGGCTTTCCAGATAAGCTCTTACTTGAGAAATTGAGAGGGATGGATAGGCGTTGGATGATGTTTCAGAAAGAACTCCGGCAGTGGAAGTGTTGGCACAAAATAAATACAGTAACTCTACCGTTTTAAACACACAGTATCCCTCACGATGATCCGGTGGCAAACGTCTCAGATCCTCAAATAACGCTTTAGCCCAGGGAATATCTGTGAGAATGGCATAACCATTTTGATTTGTTATTTTTTTGCGTATCGCATGGATGTCCAGTTTCAGCCCCAAGATATGGCAGATGGAGGACAGACTGGATTGAGCAGCACTGGGGTTCACGGCTATTAGAACGCCTTGCAGATCCTGACTAATCTGAATAGAGCACAGTTTGGATTCATCAGAAAGAAGGAATATTCCCTGTGATTGAAGTATAACGGGACAGGTGCTTGTGGATTCGACAATCAGTTGCCCGCCTGAGCAAAAGAACGCTTCAAAATGATGTGTGTTGGATAAAACCGAGAGCTTCAAGCGCTTGTCTTGGGAACAACCTTGTAGATGAAACTGGCAAATTTTTACGCCGGGCAGACTGGAATTCCATGAAATATGTTTTTGACTGGATAAGTACTCGTACAACATATCTGCTCTCCCATAGGATAAATAGGACAGAACAAACAAGATGTGTTTTAAAAACTGTTCTAACGAGAATCAATACAACATAAAGCGAACCGGCGGAAAATGGGAAGAATTCAACCGGTTCGCTTTTTTGAAGAGTGCTTGAAATAGGGGAGGAAAACACTCTTACCAGTGTATTTGGGATGTTTATGTCAGAGATGCGCCCAATGCGCGGCAGGCCGACAGGATATCGTCATCCGGAGATTCGTTGCAAATTACGCTATCGCAAATGAGATTGGCTCCGTCATCCTGACAGCGGCTCTCCCAGCTGCGCATCCATTCACCATCGCCCCAACCATAAGAGCCGAACAAGGCGATGCTCTTTCCGCTCAGTCTTCCTTCGCAGGCACTGAACATGGGCTCGAACTCGCACTCTTCCAGCTGCTCTGCTCCCATAGCGGGGCAGCCAAATGCGATAGCATTATATTCGTTTACCTGTTCTGGAGAAAATGCGGCGGCCGTAACTAGGGATACTTCTGCACCCTTCTCTTTGGCACCCTCAGCAACGGCCGAAGCCATAGCTTCGGTATTGCCAGTGCTGCTCCAGTAAACAACTGCAACTTTACGCATAGAACATAACAACCTTTCTTTTTTGTTTTTAGAGTTTGAACCATCAAGCTGTGATGAATCCTCGACGGTTTTCCCTCGCTACTACGGCTAATCACAGCGCAGAAAAGCATCTGCCGATTGCTATCTAATCGCATCGGTTAGTTATGCATGACTAACCGATGCGATTATTATATAGTTGGAATTAGAAATTGTCAAGAGGAAAACATCTGAAGAGCTTGTTTCTTTAAGGCATCTCTAACACAGCAGGAGAGATGGAGAGCTATGGATGTTTACTATGTTGTCTTGGAGGGCTGTTATTCATGGTGAAAATGAATTGAAAAAGACTTGACCGGTTAACTAGTGCTAACTATAATCGTATATAGAGTACCACAATTTTTAAGGAGGGAGTATGGAAAAATACAAAATTGAGAAGAATTCTGTTCAGGAAACGCTCATTATCCCGCTGTATGGCCGACGGCTCTGCTCGCAACGATTTCCCGAACTTTATCAGGATACAACGGCGGCAATGCTGATAGAGAAAGTAGAGTGTGACTTTTCACGGTTGGAACGGCACTCAAACAGCCTGATGCATACCTTCGGTGCTCTGGAGGTTGCTATGCGCCAGAATGACCTCGCCTGGGAGGTGCGAAACTATCTTAAAGTCCATCCCAAAGCTGCAGTCATCAATCTGGGATGCGGTTTGGACAATACCGGGCGAATCTGTGACAATGGCCATTGCAGCATCTGGAACATCGATCTGCCGGAAGTCATTGAGATTCGGGATCGCCTGCTTCCTGCCGGAGAAAGAGAAAAAAACCTGGCCTTTGATTTGAAAAATCCGAGCTGGATGGAAGCCGTCTGCACCGACCCTGCGGAGGGGGCAGTACTATTTGCCTCCGGAGTCTTTTACTATTTTACAACAGAAGCAGTTAAATCTTTGACCATAGATATCGCAAAACGATTCCCTGGAGGGCGACTTGTTTTTGATGCAGCCGGACAAGCAGCAGTTCGACTGATGCTGAAAACTTGGGTGAAGCAGGCGGGTATTCGAGATGTGGGCGCCTATTTTTCCGTAAAGAACGCCAAACAGGAGTTGGAACCTTGGTCGCAGCTTTTTTTGGTTTCCAGTCGGGGCTATATGCTGGGCTATCAATCGCTTCATGCTCCAGCGGTTCGGCCTATCCACCGACTGCTGGCAAAGATGGCCGATGAACTCATGCACCTACAGATCGTCCGGATAGACTTTGCAGAATACATTTACGATTAGATTGGAGTAGGTTATGCTGATTGAACTATGGCAAGGACTGCTGATTCCTTTTGCGGGGACGACATTGGGTGCGTTCTGCGCTTTTTTATAAAAGATAATTTAAAGTGGGCTGGTATAGCGTGTACTTATCGGCTTTGCGAGGTGATAGCAGAGGCTTCCATCTGGAGTCTGCTGCCTGCAATGGAACAAACATCTGACATGGAAAGATGGTCTTTTGTACCTGCAGTTGTTGAGTTCTGGCTCGGCATGGTATTCCTGCTGGGGTTAGAACGGTTAATACCGCATCTGCATCGCGGAGGCTTAGTGGTTGAGAAAATCAAAAGCTGTCTGGGAAATTAACACCAACTGTGGCGCTGGGAGCTTAAATGAACATCGGCAAAGGGGGAGAAAATGGATTTAAAATACTTGCCACAGATAGGGGGTAAGCAAACGTTTTTACTATTCTAAATGAAATCAAACTATTTCGGATCTCTGTTCGTCCGGATCTGAAAGGAGTATTTTTATGACACTTGCAGAATTTCGCCAGGTTTATCCTGAGGATGCTTTTATAGTCAGTAGTGGAAAAACATTTTTCTATCGTTACTATAAAAATCCTGAAGCCAGAGCAACTCTGGTGCTGCTTACTGGCGGTATTGGCTTATCGGATCTGTTTTACCGGCACTTTGACCGATTTTCCAGAGACTTTTCGGTTTTGACCTTTGATTATCAAATTCCCTTTGCGGACAATGGCGAGTTTGCTGATGCTGTAGTGGAACTGCTACACAGTCTGAGGGAAAAAGTTTGGTTGGTGGGACAGTCCTTGGGCGGCGTTGTAGCTCAAATTATTGCTCAGCGTCACCCGGATGTAGTAGAGGGTTTGGTTCTCTCGAATACCTGTTCACTATCCGGCAGCATGAGCGAGGCCGGGTATCGGGACCTGATGAGAATACTTGAGGGCCAACAGAAGTTCAGAAAGTGGCTGTCTATCCTGCCTTTTTCCGTCATTAAACAGATTATGAAGTGGATGGTGCTGAAAAACACAACGGAAGACTTTACGCCAGAGGAAAAGGCAGGAATAAAGGAAATGTGCGATTCCATGCTGGAGCTGCTCACTAAACCTTATGAGGCGCATATGATCGACTTTCTGATAGACGCGAAGCATTACCTTGATTTGACCCGGGATGATTTCGCTACATGGGAAGGTAGGGTGCTGTTGATTCTGTCAAGAGACGATACAACATTCACCCCTGCCTGTAAGTATGACCTAATTAACCTGATGCCCAACCCCACAGTAGTTGAAAGGCTGACCGGTGGACATTTGGCTCTGATGGTGCGGTTGGAGGACTATATAGACTTGGTGACCGAATTTATCAAAACTCGCTCTGATTAACACCCCAACGAAAGATTCAAACAGGAAGTTTTTAATTCTGTCCATGGAATTTTCTATATATGCTGTCAGGAAGAATCCCTAAAAAGAAGGAGGAGTCGCTATGCCCAAATTAGGTGTTGTGGAAGATACGCTATTTATCCCCATGTTGGGCAGGCTCTACGCCAGTGAGCATTGCCCGCAAATCTTATATGATAAAAAGGCTCTTGAGCTGAAGGAAAAGCTACCGTCCAATGTGCTGCAACAGGAGCGTCAGAGCCAGTATACCTTGCTCGCCTCTGCTGTTCGATCTGCCAATATGGATCGGTTCATCCAGGCGTTTCTGGCGCGCAAACCAAATGGTGTGATTGTCCAAATTGGATGCGGTTTGGAAACAACCTATAATCGTTGCGATAATGGACGAACACTCTGGTATGCTGTGGATCTGCCACAAGTGATGGAATATCGTCGAAAACTGCTGCCAAAGGCAGAAAGAGAAGTCTATCTTGTGGGTGATGCCTTTGCTGAGAATTGGATCAGGAGAGTCCGAGCCGATGTGCCAGATGCCCCCCTCTTGATCATTGCGGGCGGTCTATTTCACTATTTCCAAGATACTAAAGTCCTGGGAATGTTCCGAATGCTCTGCCAGTTTGGAGATATAGAGATTGTTTTTGACACGGTGAGCAAAAGCGGCATGACCATGATGAGGAAGAAGTATATGAAGCAGATGGGGCATGCGGATGCTGAGATGTTCTTCTATGTGAATTCAGCGGTGGAGCTGGCTGAAAAAATCGGCGGCGGGGTCAAGGTTCTTGCTGAGGAAGCCTACTATCGCCATACCCCCAGAAACGGCCTACAATTTTCCACAAGGATCAGTATGTTGGTTTCAGACCGTTTGCGGATGGTAAAAATGATCCATCTGAAGTTGTAAGAATAAAAAGGGCAGGGGGATCCATAGGCAACTACAAAAATTTCTCTTGACGACAGGTTGTGAGTCCTGTATAATCATCACGAGGTTAGTTATAACTAACGAACAAAATAATAAATGGAGGCAAGCCTTATGTCCCTGATTCAGAAAGAAATTGCTGATTTTACCGTTCAGTGCTATCAGAACAACACCTTCCGTGCCGTTAGCAAATCGGATGTTCTGGGCAAGTGGGGAGTATTTTTCTTCTACCCTGCCGACTTTACCTTTGTCTGCCCCACAGAGCTGGAGGATCTGGCCAACCTCTACGAGAAATTCCAGGCGGTGGGCTGCGAGATTTATGCAGTCTCTTGCGACACCCACTTTGTCCACAAAGCTTGGCATGACGCCTCTGAGCGTATTCAGAAGATCCAGTATCCCATGCTGGCTGATCCTACCCATTGCCTATCCAAGGATTTTGAGGTCTACATCGAAGCCGATGGTTTGGCAGAGCGTGGCAGCTTTATCGTGAACCCGGAGGGGAAGATTGTGGCCTACGAGGTCAACGCCGGCAACGTGGGCCGCAATGCCGACGAGCTGCTGCGGAAGGTTCAGGCCTGCCAGTTTGTGGCGGAGCATGGGGACGAGGTTTGCCCCGCCAAGTGGCAGCCCGGCGCCGAGACCCTGAAGCCCAGCCTGGATCTGGTGGGGCAGCTGTAAGCTATGGAACAGATGGAACATCTCTGTGATGTGGTGGTCATCGGCGGAGGCCCGGCGGGACTGACTGCCGCCCTCTACCTGGCCCGTGCCCGTTATCGTGTGGTGGTGGTGGAACAGGAACGCTTCGGCGGACAGATCACCATTACCTCGGAGGTGGTCAACTACCCCGGCGTGGAGCGCACCAGCGGTGCTGAACTGACCAAGACCATGCGCAGACAGGCGGAAGGCTTCGGCGCGGAATTCCTGCTGGCAGAGGTCACCGGCCTGGAACTGGAGGGCGATGTGAAAGCCGTCCGCACTAGCCGTGGGGCGCTGAGCTGCTTCGGCGTGTTGCTGGCCACCGGCGCCCATCCCCGCATGGTGGGATTCCGGGGTGAGGAGCAGTTCCGGGGCCGGGGCGTGGCCTACTGCGCCACCTGCGACGGAGAGTTTTTCAGCGGAAAAGATGTCTTTGTGGTGGGCGGCGGCTTTGCCGCAGCGGAGGAGAGCGTGTTTCTCACTAAGTACGCCCGGCATGTGACCATCCTCATCCGGGGAGATGACTTCAGCTGCGCCCAGGCCACGGCGGACGCTGCCCGGAACCATGAGAAGATCACCATTCTCACCAATACGGTGGTGGAGGAAGTTTCCGGAGATACTGCGCTGCGCAGCATCCGGATGCGCAACACCAAGACCGGGCAGGAGACGGAGCATCAGGCGGCGGACGGGGAAACCTTCGGTGTGTTCGTGTTTGCTGGGTATGAGCCGGCCACCGAACTGGTCCGTGGTCTGGCTGAACTGGACGGACAGGGATATATCCTTACCGACCGCAGCCAGAAGACCACATTGGATGGTCTGTATGCCGCTGGTGATGTGTGCGTCAAGCCTCTGCGCCAGGTGGTTACTGCTGTGGGCGACGGCGCTCTGGCTGCCACCGAGTTGGAGCGGCTGTGCGCTGCCATGCAGCAGAAAACCGGTTTGCGGCCCCAGGCTCCCAAGAGCCGGACACAGGAACCGGAGGCCCAGGCACAGACGAAAGACGGTCTGTTTACTGGGGAGATGCTCTCCCAGCTCCACACGGTATTCGATCGGATGGTTTCCTCCCTGATTCTGCGGCTCTGCTTAGACGAAACACCTGTCTCCGCCGAGCTGGAGCACTATATGCAGGAGCTGGCTGCCCAGAGCGACAAGCTGTCGGTGGAGCAGGGCGATCCGTCCAAGGTCGAGCATCTTCCCTGTGTCCTGATCTGCCGCTCCGACGGCAGCTGGACAGGCCTGGCCTTTCATGGCGTGCCCGGAGGCCATGAGTTTACCTCCTTTGTCCTGGGGCTCTACAATGCGGCCGGACCGGGCCAGGCTCTGGATGAGGAGACTGAGGCGGCCATCCGGGCCATCCGGAAACCGGTGGAACTTCAGGTGCTGGTGTCCCTCTCCTGTACCATGTGCCCGGAGCTGGTGACGGCGGCGCAGCGTTTGGCTGCGGCTCATCCTGATATTTCCGCTCAAGTATATGATTTGAATCACTTTCCCGATTTGAGGGAGCGATATCAGGTGATGAGCGTGCCCTGCCTGGTGGTTAACAGTGGGGAGAAGATCTCCTTCGGAAAGAAGAATATCCGGCAGCTACTGGAGCTGCTGATGCCATAGGCACAAAACGCGTCGCACGATTTGTGCGACGCGTTTTTGCAATCGATTTAGAAATTAGAAAAACAATTTAGTAGTATTCAGAATTAAAGCAAATTTTTACAAGAACGAGACCGCCCTGAACAATCGGATGCCGTCCAAAGAGCAAAAAGTATTTTGAATAGTATCCGGTAATTCGCCCAGGCATCTGACTTGAAGTTGTGCAAAAAGCCTTTGCCTCAGACCAAAGATTGTTAATCGGATTGAAGTTAGGATAATACCATAGAAGGCCGCACCCCAAAGCAGGAGCTCATTCCATCCAGTGAATCCAATCGGCGGCAAACAGATTCTCTTTTAGGCACACAAAGTAGAAGGCTCCGCTCATAGGCGTTTCCGCCAGATCAAACCGGGCCAGCACCCCGGAATCCAATTCTTTGGATACTGCTGCCTCGTATAGAAACGAGATCCCCAGACCATCCGCAACCAGAGATTTGATGGTAGAAAAATCGCTGATGGTTGTTGTTTTGGAAAAGCGATTCAGGGTGCGGTTGTGGCGGCGCAAGGCGTCTTCAAAAATGGTTCGAGTGCCCGAGCCGGGCTCTCGGATTAGAATGCGCTCTGCATCCAGTTCCTCTACAGCCACCGTTCTGCCTGCAAAATGATGCTCTGGCGAACATACTCCGAAAAAAGGCTCCTTTCGGTACAAAGTCGCATCGTACCGGCTGCGATCGAAAAAACCTTCCAACAGCACGAAATCCAGCCGGCCAAACTCCAAAGACCGCAGCAGCGTCTGGGTATTGTCTACCGTTAGAGAGAAATTGGCCTCGGGATGTTCCTGCAAAAAGCGTTTCACCTGCGGCGCAATCACGAACTCTCCAATGGTTTTGGAGGCTCCTACCCGCAGAGAGACCGGAGAAGGGGATTTCATGGCTTCTTCTGCCTTGCGGCTGTTGTAAGCCAGGGAACGAGTATACTCAAGCAGTTTCAGACCCGCCTCTGTCAGCCGCAGGATTTTGCCCTCATAGATAAAGAGCCGGCAGCCATAGTGATCTTCCAGGTAGTGAATGTGGTGGGTTACTGCGGGCTGAGTGAGGCAAAGCCGCTCCGCAGCCCGGGTATAATTCATGGTCTCACACAAGACAAGAAATGTGTTCCATCGAGGATCCAGCATGACATATCACCTATTACGTGAGTTTATAACTGTATAACAATTCTGCATTTTATTTTATCAATGATTGGCGCTATAATCAAGGTGTAAACATCAATGATCTGAGCGCACCGCAGCATATTTCTCCGGGAGAATGTTCGGCGAATGGCCGGATTTGTACCCACGGCAGAGCCAGCGGAAACAGATCATAGAATGGTTTCGTTATGATAAAAAGCGGCCATCCTCTGCATTTAACGGATGGTGGATGGCCTTTTTCTTGTGCCAGTACCGAACCTCAATCGTCCCGGCGGGTATCCTTCAGGCAAAACCAGGACCCCTTGGTGTCCAGCAGACCCGCCTTTTTCAGTTTGCCGAGTTCAGCGGACATGGCGCTGCGCTCCACCCCCAGATAGTCCGCCAGGCCCTGCCGGTCGTAGGGGATGGTAAAGGCGGCAGAACCCTGTTTCTTCGCCTGCTGCAGCAGATAGGACAGCAGCTTCTCACGGGTGGTCTTTTTGGACATATGCCGGATCTTCTCAGTGAAGGCCAGATTTTTCAGGGCCATCCCTTTCAGCAGATTTTGAATCAGCTGGGTGTGAAAATGGCAGGAATGGGAACAGGTGGTCATGCCCCGGCTGCAATCCAAAAGCAGAATTTCGCAGTCGGTCAGCGCCATCACGCTGACCGGCATGGTGGAAATGCCGGCGCAGGAAAAAGCCTCCCCAAAGGTGTCGCCCGGCTGCAGGATGGACAGGACGCTCCGGTTGCCGTAGTAATCATCATGAACCACCTGGGCCGTGCCGGTCAGCAGCACCCCCACCCACCGGGCCGGTTCTCCCTCCAGAAAGACCGGGCCGCCCTTGGAGATAGAACGGGTTTTGCTCCCGAGACAGGGGAGGATGGTATGGATCTCCTCCGGCGCAACGCCTTGGAACAGGGCGCACCGGGAAAGCACCGAAAGAAAATCTTCCATAGAATCACCTTTCTGTTGGAATTCCAACATACACTTTGGCTCCATTATAGTACAATACCCTCAAGCCCGCAAGCTTTTGGGCCGAAAAGCCCAAAGCATAGAGAGCCCTGGCTGGGGCATCCTGTCAAAGAGCGTACAGGCAGACAGGAGCCAACAGCAAGCCCAGGGAAACAAGGAGGTAACCCAATGGCAGCCAAAATGAAGAACATCAGCCAGGCCGAAGTCCTGGTTTTGAAGGATCAGATCGCCTATCAGGAAGGGCAGGTGGTCAGCAAGACCCTGGCCCAGAACAGCGCTCTGAGCATCACCCTCTTTTCCTTTGACAAGGGGGAGGAGATCAGCACCCATGCGTCGGGCGGCGATGCCTTTGTCACCTGCCTGGACGGCGTGGGCAAAATCACCATTGACGGCGTGGATTACCTTCTGCATGAAGGCGAGTCCATCGTGATGCCCGCAGGCCACCCCCACGCGGTCTACGGTGAAGAAGCTTTCAAAATGCTGCTGGTGGTTGTATTTTAAAAGAAAAACGCCGGGGCTGGGCATGCCCGCCCCGGAATGAAAACTGCTTCAAAGGAGACAGCTATGGAACGTCAGATGTTTTGTTTTCAGTGTCAGGAGACCGCAGGGTGCAAAGGCTGCACCATGGTGGGCGTCTGCGGCAAAAAGCCGGATGTGGCCGCCATGCAGGACCTGCTGGTGTATGTGAGCAAGGGGATTTCCGCGGTCACCACGGCCCTGCGCAAAGAGGGCCAGACAGTGGCCCCCGAGATCAATCACCTGATCACCCTCAACCTGTTTGTGACCATCACCAACGCCAACTTTGACAAAGAGAGCATCAAGGCCCGCATCCGAGCCACCCTGGATGCCAAGCAGGAACTGCTGGCCCGGCTGAAGGACACCGCCGGCCTGCCCGACGCCGCCCTGTGGGATGGCGCAGGAGACTGGGAGGAGAAGGCCAGGACGGTGGGCGTTCTCTCCACCGAAAATGAGGACATCCGCTCCCTGCGGGAACTGATCACCTACGGCCTCAAGGGTCTGTCCGCCTATTCCAAGCACGCCAACGCTCTGCTGCAGGACGATGAAGAGGTAGACGCCTTCCTGCAGCGTGCCCTGGCTGCCACCCTGGACGACAGCCTCAGCGCCGACGACCTGGTGGCCCTGACCCTGGAAACCGGCAAGTACGGTGTCTCGGGCATGGCTCTGCTGGACAAGGCCAATACCACCGCCTACGGCAACCCCGAAATCACCCGGGTGAACATCGGGGTAGGGAAGAACCCCGGCATTCTGGTTTCCGGCCACGACCTGCGGGATCTGGAGATGCTGCTGGAGCAGACCCAGGGCACCGGCGTGGATGTCTACACCCACTCCGAGATGCTGCCTGCCCACTATTATCCCGCCTTCAAGAAGTACCCCAACTTTGTGGGCAACTACGGCAACGCCTGGTGGAAGCAGAAGGAGGAGTTTGAATCCTTCAACGGCCCCATCCTGATGACCACCAACTGCATTGTGCCTCCCAAGGACAGCTACAAGGACCGGATGTACACCACCGGTGCCGCCGGCTATCCCGGCTGCAAGCACATCCCCGGCGGGATTGGGGAACAGAAGGACTTCTCCGCCCTTATCGAGCACGCCAAGAAGTGTGCTCCTCCCACCGAGATCGAGACCGGCGAGATCGTCGGCGGCTTTGCCCACGCCCAAGTCTTTGCCCTGGCGGACAAGGTGGTGGATGCCGTCAAGAGCGGCGCCATCAAGAAGTTTGTGGTGATGGGCGGCTGCGACGGCCGGGCCAAGAGCCGGGAGTACTACACCGAGTTTGCCAAAGCCCTGCCCAAGGACGCCGTCATCCTCACCGCCGGCTGCGCCAAGTACAAGTACAACAAGCTGCCCCTGGGTGACATCAACGGCATCCCCCGTGTGCTGGATGCCGGCCAGTGCAATGATTCCTACTCTCTGGCGGTGATTGCCCTCAAGCTGAAGGAGGTTTTCGGCCTGGAGGATATCAACGACCTGCCCATCATCTATAACATCGCCTGGTATGAGCAGAAGGCGGTCATCGTGCTGCTGGCCCTGCTGTACCTGGGCGTCAAGAATATCCACCTGGGTCCCACGCTGCCCGCCTTCCTCAGCCCCAACGTGGCCAAGGTTCTGGTAGAGAACTTCGGCATCGCAGGCATCGGCACCGTGGAGGAGGATATGAAGCTTTTCTTCGGCGAAAACGCCTGATCCAAAGGCTTCCGATGCCCCCCATTATAGAAATACAAATGGATCAGGAGTGGCGCCGTGTCAGCGGCGCCGCTCTTTTTATTTGCCAAACATGAGATCCAATACATTTATGGAACAGGCAATCCAACCGCTGCTTTGCAATCCGTGTTGCAAAATGGCGGTCTTTTTTGCTTGGCGGGAGAAAAAGTTTGAAGAATAAATCCAGAATGAGGGGAAAGCATCGCGGAGAAACGGCGGTTGTGATACCCTAATGCCAGCAGAAAACACCACCAAAACAAAGGAAAGGATGTGTATCATGAAACCATTGCAGACCGAGTTCCCTGCGGACTTCCTCTGGGGCGGAGCCATTGCGGCCAACCAGGCGGAAGGCGCCTACGAGGCCGACGGAAAAGGGCTGAGCATTGCGGATTGCTTTCCCCATGGCATCAAGCATGGAGCGGACATTCCCCCGAAAGAGGGGACATTTTACCCCAGCCATCAGGCCATTGATTTCTACCATCACTATAAAGAGGATCTGGCCCTGATGCAGGAAATGGGCTTCAAGGTGTTCCGCACCTCCATCAACTGGAGCCGGATTTTCCCCAACGGGGACGACGCCCAGCCCAACGAAAAAGGGCTGCAGTTCTACGACGATCTCTTTGATGAGATGCTTCGCCGCGGAATGCAGCCTCTGGTGACCCTGAGCCACTATGAGACCCCGCTGCACCTGGTGGAGGCCTACGGCAGCTGGCGCAGCCGCAAGCTGATTGACTTTTTCCTCCGGTACTGTGAGGTCGTGTTCCGCCGGTACAAGGACAAGGTGAAATACTGGCTGACCTTCAATGAGATCAACAATATGCGCCGGATGCCCGGCGCGGCCGGCGGCATTTTCTTTCAGGAAGGGGAGAACCATCAGCAGGCAGTGTACCAGGCCAGCCACCATATGTTTGTAGCCAACAGTCTGGCCATCAAGCTGTGCCACGAGATCATTCCCGACGCAGAAATCGGCTGCATGCTCTCCCTCAGCAACACCTACCCCCACAGCTGCAGGCCGGAGGACGTGTTTGAGACCATGGAGCTCCGCCGGCGGTCCCTGCTGTTCGGCGATGTGATGATCCGGGGCGCCTATCCCGCCTATATGGCCCGCATCTGGGATGAGGAAAAGGTCCATGTGGAGATGGAGCCGGGGGATGAAGAAATCCTGAAACAGTACACTTCCGATTTCCTGGGCTTCAGCTATTACCGCACCTCCACCCATGAGTACGGCCAGCCCTTCTGCGGCGACACCGGCGGCGACCAGGGAACCCCCAACCCCTATCTGGAAACCACCCCCTGGGGCTGGCAGATTGACCCGCTGGGCCTGCGCTATACCCTGAACGAGCTGTACGACCGCTGGCAGATCCCTCTTTTCGTGGTGGAAAACGGCCTGGGCCAGGTGGACGTGCCGGATGAAAAGGGAGAGATCCACGACGACTACCGGATTGACTATCTGCGCCGCCACCTGCAGGCCCTCAAAGACGCCATCCGGGACGGGGTGGAGGTGATGGGCTACACCTACTGGGGCCCCATTGATATTGTATCGGCCGGCACCGGCGAGATGAAAAAGCGGTACGGTTTCGTGTATGTGGACCGGGACAATGAGGGCCATGGAACCATGGCCCGGCGGAAGAAAGATTCCTTTGCTTACTATGCCCATGTCATTGCCACCAATGGCGCAGAGCTGTAAAGAGGAGGCGTTTTTGGATGAACTATGCAGAAGAATCTCTGGAACTCCACCGCCGTGTGCGGGGCAAACTGGAAGTGACTACCCGGGTGCCCACCGACAGCCGGGAAGCCCTTTCTCTGGCCTATACCCCCGGCGTGGCGGCGCCTTGTCTGGCCATTCAGAAAGATCCCGCTCAGAGCTATGAGCTGACCCGCCGCTGGAACACCGTGGCAGTGGTTACCGACGGCACCGCCGTGCTGGGCCTGGGGGACATCGGGCCCGAAGCCGGTATGCCGGTGATGGAAGGCAAATGCGTCCTGTTCAAGAACTTCGGTGGGGTGGATGCCATCCCTCTCTGCATCCGCAGCAAGGATGTGGACGAAATTGTCCGCACCGTCAGCCTGCTGGTCGGCAGCTTCGGCGGCATCAATCTGGAGGATATCTCGGCGCCCCGCTGCTTTGAAATTGAGCAGAAACTCCAGGCTGCATGCGATATTCCGGTGTTCCACGACGACCAGCACGGCACCGCCATCGTGGTCAGCGCGGCCCTCATC
This sequence comes from Faecalibacterium sp. An77, assembly GCF_002161315.1. Taxonomy (NCBI): domain Bacteria; kingdom Bacillati; phylum Bacillota; class Clostridia; order Eubacteriales; family Oscillospiraceae; genus Faecalibacterium; species Faecalibacterium sp. An77. Next base: position 362 of record NZ_NFHK01000039.1, on the reverse strand, counting down.
AATGCCCTGCAGCTGACCGGAAAAAAGATGGAGGAAATCCGTGTGGTTCAGAACGGCCCCGGCGCAGCCGGTACCGCCATCATCAAGATGCTGCAGAGCATGGGGGTACAGGATATTGTGGCAGTGGATGAACACGGCATCCTCTATCCCGGCCGCCCGGCAGGGCTGGCGGGCCATAAGGCAGCCCTGGCAGAAGTCACCAACCCCTGCCGTTTGACCGGCGGCCTGGCGGAAGCCGTGGAAGGGGCAGACGTCTTTATCGGCACCAGTGTTCCGGGCTGCCTGACTGCGGACATGGTCCGCACCATGAACCGGGACGCCATTGTCTTTGCCTGCGCCAACCCCACCCCCGAAATCGACCC
>NZ_NFHK01000038.1:0-23836 GCF_002161315.1 Faecalibacterium sp. An77 | reverse complement strand
GCTTGCGTCCTGTAAGAATTACTTTTTGGAATTTTAAGTGTTTCCAACACTTTAAAGGTTCCGTTACAAGTATTCGATATTGTTCAATTTTCAAGGTCCTGTCCGCTCAGCCTCTCGGCCGGCGACCTGTTTATTTTACCACAGCGTTTCGAACTTGTCAAGCACTTTTTTCGAAGTGTTTTTCAGTTCTTTTTGCTTTGTGGGCCGCCCCGTCAGGGCGCTCATATATAGTACTACAGACCCGGATATTTGTCAAGGGTTATTTTACCATTTTTTGATTTTCTTTTTGCGCTCTCCCCGGCAGCTCTATTCTGGGCAGAAAAAGGGCCGCCTATGCAGCGCACAGGCAGCCCTTCCCAATGGTATCTTTTGGCAGTTTGATTTAAACCTCGGCAGGCGTCACAACCGGCTTGCCGTCCTTATCCAGCAGCACCGTCAGGCCGCCGGCATTGCCGGTTCTGTGGTACAGGTAGTTCACACCGGTCTCGGTGTCCACCCAGACCTCCAGCACATCCAGCGCGCCCTGGGTATACACTTTCTTAAAGCGTTCCATCCGTGTCACCTCCTTTCTAATTGGACCGACAGCTCACGCTCAGCGAATCTCAATGTTCAGCTTATACTTGAGGTTGCCCAGGATCTTCTTGACGGTCCGCTCCACCTGTTCGGCGTCCACTTCCCCATGGGGATCTGCCAGAACCAGCGAGAAGGCCATGCTCTTCTTCCCCTCGCCCAGGTTCTTGCCGCGATAGATATCAAACAGGCTGACATCGGTGACCAGCGGGCTGGCCTTGCGGATGGTATCCTCAATTTCACCGCAGGTGACCGCCTCATCGCAGACCAGGGCCAGGTCGCGCTTGACCACGGGGTACGGGCTGATGGGCTGGTAGTGCAGTTCGCCCTCCACGCAGCCGCTCAGAGCCTCATAGTCCAGCTCGGCCAGATAGATATTCTGGTTTTCCTTTTCATCCTTGGCGATCTTCAGTTCGGCGTTGATCTCATTGGACAGCTTGCCGAAGACGCCCAAGCGCTTGCCCTTGCACCAAACCGATGCAGCAATGCCCGGGTGGAGCCATGCGGTCTCCGTCTCCCGCTCATAGGTGAAGCTGAGGCCCAGAGAGGCCGCCAGTGCCTCCAGAGCGCCCTTGACGGTGAAGAAGTCCTCGCCGGGGCCGAACACGCCCATGCAGAGGGTCTGACGCTCATAGGGACGCTCGGTCAGGGGCAGTTCCTTGGGCAGATAGACGGGGGCAATCTCTGCCAGACGGCCGGCAGCATTGCCCTTCTTCAGGTTGTCCACGATGACATTCAGCATGGAAGGAGCCAGCATGGTCCGCATGATGGACAGATTTTCGCTGATGGGGTTCAGGATGCGAATGGCCTTGCGGGCCGCATCATCCGCCGGGATATGCAGCATATCCAGCTCCGCGGTGGAATAGAAGGCCAGCGTGGAAGCCTCATAGAAGCCCTGTCCGGCCAGCAGACGCTTGACCTTCAGGGTGCGCTTCTGCTCATCGTTCAGGCCGCCATTGGTGACCGCAGCGGTCTTCAGGAAGGTGGGCACGATGTGGTCGTAGCCGTACTCACGGATGACCTCCTCGGCCAGGTCGGGATAGCCCTCCACGTCCTCGCGGTAGAGAGGAACGCTTACCTTCCACTGGCCGTTCTCCACGTCCACCGTGAAAGACAGACGGGTCAGAATGTCGATCATGACCTCATCCGGCACGCGGATGCCCAGCACATCGCAGATCTTCTCCGGGGTGGTGGTAATCACCTTGCGGTCGGTGGAACGGCCGTCGGTGCAGTCGAACTCCAGGGTAGTGATGTCGCCGCAGTCCAGCTGCTGGATCAGGTGCAGTGCACGAGCCAGACCCAGCTGGGGCGAGCTGAAGTCCACGCCCTTCTCATAGCGGGCCGAGGAGTCACTGGACTGGCCCAGAGAACGGCTGGTCTTACGGACCGAGTCGCGGGCAAAGGTGGCGCACTCGAACAGCAGGCTGGTGGTGTGCTCATCCATGCCCGAGTTGGCGCCGCCCATGACGCCGGCCAGAGCCACCGGCTTCTCGGCGTCGCAGATCACCAGGTTATTTTCGTTGAGGGTGAATTCCTTCTCGTCCAGGGTGACGATCTTCTCGCCGGGACGGGCGCGGCGGACGTCAATGCAGCGGCCTGCCACCTTGTCCAGGTCGAAGGCGTGCATGGGCTGGCCGATCTCCAGCAGGGTGTGGTTGGTGATATCCACCACGTTGCTGATGGAGCGCAGGCCGCACAGGGCCAGATGCCGCTTCATCCAGCGGGGCGACTCGCCCATCCGGATATTGCGGACATAGTGGGCCATATAGCGGGGGCACAGGTCGGGGGCTTCCACCGTCACCGAAATGGGCGCATCCGGCTCACATACGGTGGTGTAATCGGTGGCGGGCATGTGCAGAGGCTTGTTCAGGACGGCAGCCACCTCACGGGCGATGCCCAGAATGGACTGGCAGTCGGGGCGGTTGGCGGTGATGGAGATATCGAAAATCGAATCATCCAGGCCCACCACCGGGCAGATGTCTGCGCCGGGGACGGTGTCCTCGGGCAGAATCAGCAGGCCATAGACATCCGAGCCGGGGTACAGATCATCGTTCAGACCCAGCTCCTCGCCCGAGCAGAGCATGCCGTTGGACTCAAAGCCCTGCATCATCCGCTTTTTGATGTGGATGCCGCCGGGCAGGGTCGAGCCGTCCAGGGCGGCGGGAACATGAGCTCCCACAAAAATATTGGACGCGCCGGTGGTGATGTGGATCTCGTGGCCGTAGTCGCCGCAGTCCACCACACACTTGCTCAGGTGGGTGCCCTCCTGCTTTTCGATGGAGGTGATGACGCCCACCACCACTTTGTCGATGCCGGCGGACAGGTCCACCCGCTCCTCTACTTCAAAGCCGCAGGAAAAGAGCTTCTCCTCCAGTTCCTCGGCGGTAATGTCGATATCGACCAGCTCTTTCAGCCAACTGAAAGGTACTTTCATCTTAACCCATCCTCCCTCTTATTCATGGAACTGACCCAGGAACCGCAGGTCGTTCTCAAACATCAGACCGATGTTGTTGATGCCGTATTTCAGCATGGCGATGCGCTCGATGCCGATGCCGAATGCGATGCCGGAGTAGACCTCGGGGTCGATGTTGCAGTTGCGCAGGACCTTCTGGTTCACCACGCCGCCGCCCAGAATTTCAATCCAGCCGGTGTGCTTGCAGAGGCTGCAGCCCTTGCCGTGGCACTCAAAGCAGCTGACGTCCACTTCGACGCTGGGCTCAGTGAAGGGGAAGTAAGAGGGACGCAGACGGGTGCGGACCTCGCTGCCGAACAGCTTCTGGACAAAGACGTCCAGCATGCCCTGCAGGTCGCAGAGGTTGATCCCCTTGTCCACCACCAGGCCCTCCATCTGATGGAACATGGGGCTGTGGGTGGCGTCCGAGTCGGAACGGAAGACGCGGCCGGGAACCAGGACCTTGATGGGAGGACGCTCGGCGTCCATAGTGCGGATCTGGCCGGTGGAGGTCTGGGTCCGGAGCAGCAGCTCATCGGACAGATAGAAGGTGTCCTGCATATCCCGGGCGGGGTGATCCTTGGGGACATTCAGGCGGGTAAAGCAGTGGTCGTCGTCCTCGATCTCGGGGCCCTCGTAAATCTCAAAGCCCATGCCGGCGAAGGCGTCGATGATCTGGTTGCGGACCAGGGTCAGGGGGTGCAGACCGCCGGTGGGGCGGGTCTTGGCCGGCAGGGTGATGTCCACCGTCTCGGCGGCGTTGCGGGCGGCCAGCTCGGCCTGGTTGACCCGGACAGCGGCGGCATCGTAATCCGCCTGAACCTTCTGCTTCAGCTCGTTGATGGCCTTGCCCATGGCGGGACGCTCGGCGGCGTCCACCGTCCGCAGATTCTTCATCAGAGCGGGCACCTGCCCGTTTTTGCTCAGGTACTTCTGCCAGAACGAAGCCAGAGTTTCCTTGGAGGTGACCTGCGCCAGGTCGGCTTCGGCCTGTCTGGCCAGCTCGTCAATGATTGCCTGCATACATTTTCTCTCCTTTTTCTACAGTATCTCGTGCTTCGGGACGGAACAGAAAAAGGCCCCGTCCCCCGGCGGCCAATGGCCAGCCAAGGGACGGAGCCTCATAAAATACTCCGTGGTACCACCCAAATTCCGCGCAGGTGCGACGCTGCGCGGCACTCGAACGCCGTAACGGGGCACACCGTCCCGCACTACCGGACGGCCAAAAGCCGTCTTTCCCGCGGGCCGCTCAGGAGCGAACTTCCCCGCTGCTGCCTCCGGGGGCCCTTGCAGCCGGTGGAGCCCCTCTCTGCGCCAGGCGCACAGCGCGTACTTTCTCCGTCATCGCGTTTTTCGTGATTCGCTTTGCCTATAGTAACACAAACCGCCGGGTTTTGCAAGCCTTTCGGCGCAGGGTCTGTTACGGGGTCAGGCGGTTGGGGCCGCGGAACAGGAACATGCACTCCTTGATGGACAGGCCCACCAGCAGCATGGTCAGGCGGTCGATGCCCAGGCCGAAGCCGCCGTGGGGCGGGCAGCCATAGCGGAAGAACTCCAGATAGAATTCCACATCCTGGCCCAGGCCCTTCTCCTCGGCCTGCTTTTTCAGCACCTCATAGCGATGCTCACGCTGAGCGCCGGTGGTGATCTCCACACCGCGCCAGATCAGGTCATAGCCCTGGGGCACGCCGTTCTCGTCCCGCATGTGATAGAAGGCGCGCTTCTCTGCGTCGTAGTCGGTGACGAACAGGAACTCATGGTTGTAGTGCTTCTTGACCCAGTCGTAGCTCAGACGCTCGGCCTCGGTGGTCAGGTCGCCCTTTTCGGACTCGTCCACCGTATAGCCGAAGTCCTCCTCCAGGCCCTTGTACAGGTCGGCCAGCTTGACCACCGGGAACGGAGTCTCAGGCACCACCACCGGCAGACCGAAGGTCTCCTCGATCTCCTGGCCGTAGGCGTCCTTCACAGCCTGCAGGGCAGCCTTCAGCAGCTCTTCCTCCAGATGCATCACATCGCGGAACGAGTTGATATAGCTGAACTCCAGGTCAAAGCCGGTGAACTCGGTGGTGTGCTTGTTGGTGTAGGACTTCTCGGCGCGGAACACAGGGCCCACCTCGAAAATCCGCTCAAAGCCGCTGGCCATGGCCATCTGCTTGTAGAACTGCGGGCTCTGGGCCAGGTAGGCGTTGCGGTCGAAGTAGTCCACCTTGAACACCTCCGAGCCGCTCTCGCTGGCAGCAGCGATCAGCTTGGGGGTGTGAATCTCGATGAAGCTCTTGTCCAGCAGATACTTGCGCATGGCGTTGACCATGACGGTCTGGGCCTTGAACATCAGCTGGTTCTCATCGGTGCGCAGGTCGATCCAGCGGTAGTCGATCCGCTGGTCGATGCTGGAGCGCTCCACCGCCTTCTTTTTCTTGGTGGCGGCGATCTCCTTGCGGACGATGGGCAGGGCGTCGGCGATGCTCTCGATCTCGATGGTCTCGGGGATCATCTCGATGCCGCCCATCTTGACGTAGTCGTTGGCCATCACCTTGCCCACCACCGTGATGACCGAGTCACCGGTCAGCTGGTCGATGGTACCCACCAGGTCGGGGTGATCCTCTTTCTCCACGGTGATCTGGAGCTTGCCGGTGATATCCTTCAGGACAATAAAGGCCATCGCCTTGCTGCTGCGAAGATTCTCAATAAAGCCCTGCACCTTGACGGTTTCGCCAATATGGCTGCGGACTTCGGAAATATAGGTTCGATCCATTCCAATCCTCCCCAATCCATGACCAGAACGCGGTCATGTTGTCGTTCTCTGGTATAACAGCTCTATTATACTGTATTTCGGGGCAAAATCAAGCGAAAATCTTTCTCCCCTGTTTCAAACCGGATTTGCGCCGCCCCCAAAACGCAGAAAAGGCACGGCTGCCCGCCCCTGCGGGGCTGCATCCGTGCCCTGTCTGTTTAAAAGTCGTTTTCCCGGCGATCCTCCTCCAAATCGGGGGTGCGGGCCGCCTTTTCCACCACGGTGGTTTCCACCCGGTGGCCGGAGACGTTCTTGACGTCAATTTTCAGCCCGTAGCCCTCGCAGGAGAACTGTTCCCCCTCGTCGGGCACGCGGCCCACAATCCCGCAGATCAGGCCGTTGAAGGTCTCGTGCTCGTCGGTGGGCAGCTGGACATCCAGCTCCTCGGCCACCTCCTCCAGAGAGGCCGAGCCGCGGATCTCCCAGCAGTTCTCCCCAATCTTCTGGATTTCCACCTGGCGGACGGTGTCCTCGTCGTCCATGGTGCCCACCAGTTCCTCCATCAGGTCGTGGACGGTGACGATGCCGCTCATTCCGCCGTATTCGTCGATGACGATGGCGAAATATTTCCGCTCCTGCTTCATCCGGCTGAACAGGGCATCCGCCCGGATGCCCTCCGGCACAAAGAAGGGTTTATCCACCGCATGTTTCATCACCGACCGGCGGGACAAGTCGTCCAGCCGGAAATAATCCTTGGTGTTCAGCACGCCCACCACATCGTCCTGGCTCTCGCCGCACACCGGGAAGTAAGTATAGAGGTGATCCCGGATGGTCTGAGCCCAGACGTCCATCTCGTCGGCCAGGTAGAGGCAGACCACATCGCGGCGGCGGGTGCTGACCTCCTCCGCGGTGGTATCGTTCATATCAAAGACGTTCTGAATGATTTCGTTCTCGTCGTTTTCGATGGTGCCCTGCTGGCTGCCCTCCATCAGCATCATCTTGATTTCGTCCTCGGTGACCAGCTCCTGATTCTGGTTGGGGTCGATGCCCAGCAGCCGCAGCAGGCCATTGGTGGAGGCCGTCAGCAGCCAGACCAGAGGAGCGCAGATTCTGGACATAAAGTACAGGACGCCGGACAGGCCCAGAGCCAGGCTTTCGCTCTCCTTCATGGCCAGACGCTTGGGTACCAGCTCGCCAAAGACAATGCTGAAATAGGTCAGCACCAGGGTGATGAGAACCACCACCGCCGAGTGCACCGCACTGCGGGGCACCTGGATATTCAGGCCCAGCAGCAGGTCCACGATGGGGTCCGCGAAGTTTTCCGCCGCAAAAGCGCCGCCCAGCAGGCCGGCCAGGGTGATGGCCACCTGGATGGTGGCCAGGAATTTGGCGGGCTGACGGGTCAGGGCCATCAGCCGCTTGGCCCGTCTGTCCCCTTCCTCGGCCAGGATCTTGAGCCGGGCCTCACTCATGGAAATCACTGCGATCTCCGAGCTGGCAAACAGCGCGTTGACCGCAATCAGAACGATTTGTAAAATAAAAGCGCCAATCATATTTGTTTTCTCCATTCTTTCGTCGTGATCTGCAGGAACACAAAAAGCACAGTCCGCAGCTTATTTCAAGCGCAGACTATGCTCATAAATTCATCCGATTCATAACACGCCGTGGAGAAACAAAGGCTGCCGTATGGGGATCCCCATCCGAACCGTCTTCCATGGAACTTTCACACCTCTCTTCCTGTACATATTAAGGCAATCATACCACAGCACCGAAGAGATGTCAAGACATTCGACGTCAGACGGGCAGCTCGGCTCCCAGCCGGTCGGCGATGGCCTGGGGCGCCAGACCTTCGCCAATCACGATCAGAACCTCCTGTCCCTCCCGGATGGGACAGAGGGAGAAATGTTCCCGGGTGGCGTTCAATTCCAGCCAGCCCGTCCGGGTGGGCAAAAAGCCCTTGACCCGGAAAATCCGGCCGCAGGCAGGGTCCTGCCAGAGGGCTTCCACCCGGCGGCGCAGCTCTTCCGGGGTCAGGTCCAGATGCAGGAAGTACACCGACTCAAAGCCCCCGGCCTCTGCACCCGAAAGGTTCTGCTTGCGGTAGCTGGCCTGATGCCAGCCGCAGGAGGCCAGCCGGGCAAAATCTGCGTCATTCAGCTGGTCCCAGTCCTTGGCCAGAACGTCTTTCCCGTCACTGAACCGCCGGGCACAGCCTGCAGCTTCCAGAGCGCGGTCCAGATGGGCCAGAACGGCGTCGGCCTTATCCTTGCCGGCCTCGCCGTATTTGCTGAGGATCACGCAGCCTGCCCCGGCCGCCTCGCTGGCCAGCAGGTATTCCGCCTGGGGCGAGAGATTTTCCTCCAGGGTGGCGTCCAGAACGGTGATGACGCTGCCCGGCTCGTACCACCGGTCCACCGGCTCCTCACAAAGGGAGTCGAAAAACTCGTCCACGTCGTAAATCCCCGAGGGCTCCACCAAAACCCGGTCGTAGCCCAGCATCCCCATGGCAATCAGTTTGGTGCGGAACCGCCGCTTGTGGCAGTCGGCGTCGCAGCCGCCCGCAATCATTTCCAGGTCGCACTGGGGGCCTTCCAGGTCCTGCAGCAGCATCCGGTCCACGTTGACCGCGCCGTAGTCGTTCTCCAAAATCCCGATTTTCTGGCCCTGGTCCATCAGCCAGCGGGCATAGCGGCGGATCAGGGTGGTCTTGCCCGCCCCCAGGAATCCGGTAATAAGATCAATTTTTATCATATGCGTTCGCCTCCCAAAACGGCTGGTGTTGTCTGGAGCTATTATAACAGGATTCCGCCAAAAAGCAACCGTCCGGGCCAGCAGCAAAACAAAAGGCCCCCGGCGGGCTTTCGCCCTGTACCGGGAGCCGAAATGGATTCAGGATGCGCTCTGCCGGACCGGGCTGAGGCCGGTGACCCGGTTGGCGTGCTCGTTGGCACACACCATCACAATCAGAATCGCCAGCAGATAGACCGGGAACAGGCCGATGGACAGCCGTTCACTCAGCACGCCGAAGGCCGGCGGCATCAAACAGGTGCCCACATAGGCGCTGGCCATCTGCAGGCCAATCAGAGACTGGGACCGCCCCGCGCCAAACCGGGCGGGGGTGGCATGGATGACGCTGGGGTAAATGGGCGCGCAGCCCAGACCCACCAGAACCAGCCCCACCTGGACGCTCCAGCTGGTAGGAAGCAGCAGGGCGGCGCAGCCCACCAGAATCACCGACTGGCCCAGACGAATCATCCGGACATCCCCCATGGCGGTGGCGACAAAGCCGCTGGCCGCCCGGCCCACCGTGATGCCCATATAGAACAGGCTTACCAGACCGGCTGCCCTCTCCGCCGACAGGCCGCTGTGAAGCACCATGTAGCTGCCGGCCCACAGGCCGGCGGTCTGTTCCAGGGCGCAGTAGCAGAAGAAGCCCAGCACCGCGCTTTTTGCGCCCGGAATGCGGGCCACCTGCCGCAGGCTGAGGACCTCAGATTTCTCCTCTTCCCCGCTGGAACCTGCGCCCGGCTGCCGCTTCCACAGGGGCAGGCTAAACACCAGCACCGCCGTCAGAACAAGCTGCATCAGGGAGATCAGACGGTAGCCCATCTGCCATCCCTGTCCCCCCGACAGGGCGTAGCTGATGAGGTTGGGGCCCACCAGAGTGCCCACGCCCCACATGCAGTGGAGCCAGCTCATATGGCGGCTGGCGTAGTGCAGGGCCACATAGTTGTTGAGGGCGGCATCCACGCTGCCGGCCCCCAGACCATAGGGCACCGCCCACAGGCAGAGCATCCAGAACGAGGACGCGGTGGAAAAGCCGAACAGGGCCAGCGCCGTCATGGCCACACTGCAGGCCGTCACCCGGCCGGGGCCCAGCTTGTGGGTCAGGCGGTCGCTGTTGAGGCTGGAGACGATGGTCCCCGCTGAAATAATCATCGAGATGATGCCGGCATAAGACACCGGCACCCCCAGTTCTCCGTAAATGGACGGCCAGGCCGAGCCCAAGAGCGAATCGGGCAGGCCCAGGCTGATGAACGCCAGATAAATGACGCCAAGCAAAAGATGTATCATGCAATTTCCTCCTGATTGATTTGACCGCATTTAGGATACAGCCAAAGACCCCTTGATTCAATCGGAAAAGCGCCTTATACTATAAGAAAACCGACCAAAAGGAGGACATCATGAGTCTGAAAGCCTGCGGCATCAACCCCTACCTGAACATCACGCCCCAGCGCCGGGAGCTGCAGCCCCACGGCACCCTGGACTTTCCCTGCGGGGGCTACGCCGAATGTTATACCTCTGCTCCCGACCGCGCTCTGCCCTGGCACTGGCACGACGATCTGGAAATCATCTACATCCTGTCGGGCGAAATGACCGCCGAAATCCCGGGCCAGTGTTATCACCTGGCCGCCGGGGACTGCATCGCCTTCAACAGCGGGGTGCTGCACTGCGGCAGCACCGACACCGTCTGCCATATCCGCTCGATGGTGTTCAGTCCCAGCCTGGTGACCGGCGGCAAAGATACCGCCTTTGCCAAAAAGTACCTCTCCCCTCTCACCAGCTGCGGCGCATTCCGGGCCTGGGTCTTTGATCCCATCACCGAGGCCGACACCATCCAGCAGTTTGTGACCGCCTATCAGGCTCTGGACCAGGAAACCCCCGGCTATGAGTTTGAGGTGCGGGACAAGCTGTCCGCCGTCTGCATGGCTCTCTGCCGGCGGTTTGCCGACAGCCTTGACCAGTCCGGCACTTCCCGCCGCAACCAGAACGAGGCCCGGGTCCAGCAGATGCTGGCCTTCATGCAGGAAAACTTTTCCCACAACATCACGGTGGCAGATGTTGCCGGGGCGGCGGGCATCGGCGAGCGGGAATGTCTCCGCTGCTTCCAGAAAACCATCCACATTCCGCCCATGCAGTATCTGCTGAAATACCGCATCATGCGGGGCGCCGAGGCCCTGTTGACCCGTCCCACCGACACCATCGCCCAGGTGGCTGTATCCTGCGGATTTGACAGCCCCAGCAACTTCTCCCAGCACTTCCGGCGGTTCTACAGCTGCACCCCGCGGGAATACCGTCTGCGCGGCCGGGAAAAATCCGAATAAAAAGCGGCAGAGCGCGCCTTTTCAGGGCAGCTCTGCCGTTTTGTTTGTTGTTTGGGGTGCCGGTCCCGGGCTTATTCCGCGAAATAAGCGTTCTGGATGGCCAGCAGCACACCGGCGCGGCTGGCGGCAAAGTTCAGGCCGCCCTGCAGATAGCAGGTGTAGGGGGCCCGCATGGGGCCGTCGCAGCTCAGCTCAATGGTGCTGCCCTGGGTGAAGCTGCCGCTGGCCATAATCACCTCGTCGGTGTAGCCCGGTTCGGGGCAGGGTTCGGGAGCAGCATAGCTGTCCACCGGGCTGGCGGCCTGGATGCCGCGGCAGAAGCCCACCAGAGCCTCAGCAGTGCCGGCGTCAAAGCAGGTCACAATGTCGTTGTGGTCGTCGCAGTAGCGGGGCACCGGCTTTTTGCCCACCAGTTCCAGCAGGCACTGGGCGTAAATGGCGGTCTTGATGGCCTCGCAGACCACGCCAGGGGCGTAGTAGAAGCCCATGTACATCTCCCGGGGAGTGTCCAGGGTGCAGCCCAGCTCTTTGCCCAGACCGGGGGCGTTGAGACGGTAGGCACACTGTTCCACCAGGTCCCGGCGGCCCGCAATATAGCCGCCGGTGGGGGCGATGCCGCCGCCGGGGTTCTTGATGAAGCTGCCGGCGATCAGGTCGGCGCCCACCTGACAGGGCTCCTGGGTCTGGGTGAACTCACCGTAGCAGTTGTCTACAAAGACAATGATATCCGGATTGGTGGAGCGAGCCGCCTGGGCCAACTTGCGGATGGTCTCCAGATCAAAGGCGTTGCGCTGCATATAGCCGCGGCTGCGCTGGATGTGGCAGACCTTGGCCCGGGGGGCAGCCGCCGCAATGGCGTCGTAATCGGGGGTAAAGTCCTCCTTCAGGGGCACCTCCTCATACTGGATGCCGTAGTCGGTGAGGGTACCGGTGCCCTTCCCCTTTCCCTCAATGCCGATGACCCCTTCCAGGGTGTCGTAGGGGCGGCCGGTGGCAGCCAGCAGGGTATCTCCTGCCCGCAGCAGGCCAAACAGGGCCACCGCCAGGGTATGGGTACCGCTCATGAACTGGCTGCGGACCAGAGCGTCCTCACAGCCCATGGCCTGGGCAAAAATCTGCTCCAGTTTGGCCCGGCCGGTGTCCCACAGGCCGTAGCCGGTGGTACCCAGCATATCGGTGGCGGACATCTGGTTATCGGCGAAAGCACGCAGCATTTTCAGCTGATTGAAGTCCCGCACTTCCTCCGCCTGGCGGAAATAGGGCGCACAAAGTTCCATGGCCTTCTGGTCCAGCGCCAGGACCTCGGGCTTGTAGTCAAAAAAGCGTTCAAGCATAGGGTATGTTCAGTTTTCCTTTCCAATTTGGTTTGGCTGGCAGCGGGTCAGGACCCCAATCTGTTTCATCCCCAGCCGCTGATAGAAACGGACCCGCTCAGGACGGCACATCAGGCTGACGTCCAGTCCCTCCGCGGCCAGGGTGTTGCCCAGGGAGGCAATGAGCCGCCCGCCCACGCCGCGGCCCCGCAGAGATTCTGCGGCGCATCCGCAGGCCAGATAAGCCTTCCCGCCCCAGATGGCATAAGCGCCCACAGTGGCGGCGATGGTCTCCCCGTCCATCAGGGCCCAGACCCGGGCCAGGCCCCGGTTCCGCTTGGTGCACAGGGCCGAATAGTAGTCCTCCCGCTGTTGGGTCTGGTCGGGGTAGAGAAACCGGGCCAGCGCCCCCGCCGGGGGCTCGGTGTCCAGCCGGAGGCGGGCCCAGAGGCTTTCCTCCGTCGGCGGCAGGGGCAGCCGGTTCCCTGCTGCCAGGGCAAAGCAGTACACTGGCTCGGCCGGACTCCACCCCGCCGGGGGCGGACCGTCGGTGATGAGGGACCGGCAGCCGCAGAACCCCAGAAACGAGGCCAGTTCCTCCGGGTTGGCGCCGCCGGCGGCCAGAACATCGGGGCCGCCGATGTCCATGGCCAGAGACGGCCCGGCATAGAACCGGCCGGGCTGGCTGCGGCCAAAGAGGGCCTGTTCCATGGGCAGCAGGGTTTCGAGACAAGGCACGCCCCGGCAGGCGCGGCGGAATCGCTTTTTTCCTGCCGGGGTGCTGATGCGGGCAATCACAGCCCCTTCACAATCTCCTTGAAGTGACGGCCCCGGACCTCAAAGTTGGGGTAAACGTCAAAGGATGCGCTGGCGGGCGACAGGCTGACAATGTCGCCGGGCTTTGCCGCGCCGCGGGCCAGAGCCACTGCGTCCTCCATGCTGTCGGCGTGGAGGATTTCCAGGCCGCTCTCGGCGAAGCCGGGCTCCTCCCGCACCGCCTTTTCAATCCGGGGACCCGTGGCGCCCATCAGAACCAGAACCTTGACGTGGGCCAGCAGTTCGGGGGCCAAGGGCTCATAGGGGATTTTCTTGTCGTAGCCGCCGGCGATCAGGATGATCTTCTGGTCGAAGCTCCGCAGGCCGGCAATGGTGCGGGTGGGGCTGGTTGCGATGGAGTCGTTATAATAGGTGACGCCGTCCAGCACACGCACCGGCTCGATGCGGTGTTCCACGCCGGTAAAGGTGCTGCCCACCTTCTGGATGGCCTCCACCGGCACGCGGCCCCACACAGCAGCCGCGGCGGCCAGCAGGTTCTCGATGTTGTGCAGGCCCCGCAGCTTGACGTCCTTCTGGGCCAGGAAGGGGGTCACCACCCCGTTCTCGGCCATGCAGAGCATCCCGTCTTCCCGCAGGAAAGCGCCGTTGTCGGTCTCGTGCAGGCGGGTGAACCAGACCTGTTCTCCCTTGCAGTCGGCCTGCATGGCGCGGGTGATGTCGTTCTCATAGCCCAGGACGGCGCGGCAGGGGGGCACCTGATGAATCAGAATGTTCCGCTTGGCGTCGATGTATTCCTGCATATCCTTGTGGTGGTCCAGGTGGTTGGGGGTCACGTTGGTGACCACAGCCACCTTGGGGCTCTTGCGCATGCTGATGAGCTGGAAGCTGGACAGCTCCACCACCGCCACGTCGTCGGGAGACACGTTGGGCAGCATGGGCAGCAGTGCTGCGCCAATGTTGCCGCCCAGGTGGACCCGGCGGCCCGCCGCCTTGAAGAACTCGCTGATCAGGGTGGTGGTGGTGGTCTTGCCGTCGCTGCCGGTCACCGCCACAATCTCACAGGGGCAGAAATCAAAGAAAAGCTCCACCTCGCTGGTGACCATGGTCCCTGCTGCGATGGCATCCTGCAGGGGCTTCTGGTAATATTCAAAGCCGGGGGTGCGCAGGATAATGTCCTGGCCCTTAAATCCATCCATATAGCCCTCGCCCAGGCTCAGATGGATGCCCAGCCGGCGGATGGTGTCGGCGTAGTCGCCGAACTCCTCCACCGTTTTCTTCTTGTCACAGAGGGTCACCTCGGCGCCCAGGCCCACAAACTCCTCAATCAGGGTCTTGTGGCTGACGCCTGCGCCGATGAAGGCGACCTTTTTCCCGCGCACCAGCGCGGCAAGCTGCTGCTGTTCCTTCTGCATAACCAAATCCTCCCGGGGGCAGCCGCCCCCTATCTGTCAGAAATTCAGACACACGGCCTATTATATCCCTTTTCGCCCCGCTTGGCAACGAAAATCCCAAAACAAGGCGCAAAAGCCTGTTGTCTTTTCAAACCGTTTCTGCTACACTTGACCCAGAGCAGTATGGGAAGGATTTCGGCGTGGGTACGCGCCTGCGCCTTTTCTTCCCAAAGCGCCGTCCCCGGCGCCCTGCTTTTCTTTATGCCATCGCGGGCCGCCGTATCCCGGCCGCCCGGGCATCTTTTTCCCCTGCCGGCAGCCTTCCGGGGATATTCGCCGGGCCGGTTACATAGAGTTTCAGTGCACAGCACTTGGAGATACAGAAAGGACATTCGCCTTGAAACGCACCTTGATTCGTTTTTTTGCCGTCGTTTTTGCCGTGGTTATGCTTTTGCCCCTGACCGGGTGTACCCAGGGATCGGGCGTCAACAGCTTCACCTGGTTTGTGGATGAAATCCCCGCCAACCTTGACCCCCAGATCGCCTCTGCTCCCGAGGACGTGATCGCCTGCACCAACCTGTACGGCGGTCTGGTCCGGCTGGACGCCGAGGGCCAGCCCCAAAATGACCTCTGCGAGAGCTGGAAGGTCTCGGCCGACGGACTGACCTATACCTTTTATTTGAAGGCCGGCCTGACCTACAAGGCCACCAACGGCGAAACCACCAGCTATGCCATCACCGCCGAGGATTTTGTCTACGCCTTCCAGCGGATGTTCTCCCCCGAGACCCGCTCCCCCTATGCGGTGGAGTTTTCGGCCATTCAGGGGGCGGACATGGCCCTGGCGGGGCTGATCAGCCCCGAGAAAATCGGGGTCACCGCCACCGACACCCTGACTCTGGTGTTCACCCTGTCTGAGCCGGACGACGATTTCATCCACAAGCTGGCCCTGCCCGGCGCCATGCCCTGCGACGAGGAATTTTTCCTGAGCACCGGGGGCAGCTACGGCCTCACCAGCGACACCACCCTCTCCAGCGGCAGTTTTTATCTGTACAACTGGACTTCCGGCGGCCTGTTCCTGCGGCGGGATGTGAGCGGCGGCCTGGTGGACTCTCTGCGCCTGGTCCAGAACACCGGCTCGGTCCAGTCCGCCGAGGATCTGATCCTCAACGAGCGGTGCACCGCTGTTTTGGACACTTCCGACGCAGCCACCAGCCTGCGCTCCCTCAGCTATTCCGACACCACCTGGTGCCTTCTGTTCAACACCCAGAACGCCGCTCTCTCCTCCACCGAGCTGCGGCAGGCGCTGGCCTCGGCAGCGCGCCAGGCCATGCCTCTGACCGTCAACACCACCATTTATGCCACGGCCACCGGTCTTATTCCCGACGGACTGACGGTGGGCAGTGTGGATTACCGGGAGACCGCCGGAGACCCCATTCCCTCGCTGGGCAACGCCTACAATCTCTACCGGGCGGCCCGGCAGACGGTGTCCAGCTCGGACCTGATGGGCATTACGGTTCTGGTCCCCCAAGAGGCCGGCCTGACCCAGGCGGTGGAAGCCATCAACAGCGTCTGGCAGCGGGAGCTGTCCCTGTTCTTCTCCATTGAGGAAGTTCCCCAGGAGGATTTTCAGGAGCGGATGGACGACGGCGACTACACCATCGCCATCGCCCCGGTGACCTGTACCGACGGCAGCGTCTACACGGTGCTGCGCAGTTTCTCTACCGACGGCCTGTGCCACTACGACGACATCACCTATGAAACCCTGCTGGCCCAGAGCGCGGCGGCCGCCAGCAGCTCCGCCCGCTGTGAACTGCTGGCCCAGTGTGAGCGGCATCTGCTGGAATCCTGCGCCGTGGTTCCCCTCTTTGCCCAGCAAAAGCGCCTGCTGCTGGCCGACGGCGTGGACGGTCTGGTGTTTGACCCCTACGGCCCCGTGCTGGATCTGACCTGGACCACCAAACAGTAACACACAAAAAACAGCTTCACCCCGCCGGGAGGTGAAGCTGTTTTTCTTGTTTTAATGGTTCTTTTGTCCGCTGAAAAAGGCCAGCGCCAGACAGAGGGCGATCCCGGCCAGAAACGGCACAGCGTAAAGGAATGCTACGCCAGCGGGGGCGCTATAGCCGACGTATCGAATCCCCCACAGCATATCGCTGTAGGCGAAGCCCACCACAGCGCACATCACCACCGACAGCAGCACCGCCAGAACCAGCCAAAACATCCAAAGCCGCCGCACGCAAACACCTCCCATCTTCTCACTCCACCGTAAAAATTTCCTCAATGGTCACCCCGAACACCTTGGCAATGTTCCACGCAAGAACCAGGGAGGGGTTGTACTTTCCTTTTTCCAGATTGCCGATGGTTTCCCGCCGGACGCCCACCAGATTGGCCAGGTCCTCCTGCTTCATGTTGAAACGGGCCCGGTACTCCTTGATTTTATTCCGGATCATGCCCCAGCCCCCAGCTTTCTTTCATCTGGTAGTAGGCAACCGACAGCGCCTGCACCGCCACCGCGGCCGCCCAGCCGGACAGGATGCCATACAGCAGCGCCTCCCCTGCCGGCAATCCCCGCAGCATACACACCGCCGCCACGCAGCCTGTCACCAGCATATCCCAGTAGAACGCCCGGGCCGCCGATTTGTTCATGTATTCCTTCAGCATTTCATCCGAAGCGAGGAAAAAATACCGAAAATCCACCGCGAAGGCAAAGAACGCCAGAAAGGCGCGGTGTTCTGTAAAAATCCCAACAAAGCCCAACAGGGACAAAAACCCCAGCAGCCCTTCGGTATAACATCTCGATTTCATGACAAAACCTCCTCAATGTGGTATTTTTCGCTCTTCATGTTATAAATATACCACACGGCACAAAAGTTGTCAATCAAGCAGGGTGTACATAACTGCACCGTTTCTTTTGGGCAGACTGCACACAAAAAGCAGGGGCCTGACGGCCCCTGCCCGGCGGCGCCCCCCGCAAATCTCACATTTCTTTTTCGTACCGGCAATGCCAGTAGATGGCGTACCCATGAACCAGCAGATAGACAAACACCAGCATCAGAAGGGCGGCCAGATCCACCTGCATGAGGGCAAATACCAGCATCAAAGCCCCAAAGGAAAAGGTCATCATGTCAAAGGCTTTGCTTTTGGCCTGGCTGGCAATGGCCTGGTTGCGCTCATCTTTCTGCGCAATTTCCAGCTGTTTCCGGATTTCCGGACTGTTCCGCAGAGCCCAGCGGGAGACCAGCTCCCCTGTCCCCTGGCCAAACAGTCCGGCCCCCAGGCCGATGCAGACATAGGCCAGCGGTTCAATCCGTCCAAGCAGCCCTGCTCCCACCATCATCAGAAGCACACCTGCTGCGGCAATCCAGCCATCTTTCGACTTTTTCATATTCCTGTGCCTCCTTTACATCCGCTTTTCCAAAATGCGGAACACCACCACGCCGATGACCCACTGAAACACCGTCAGCAGGAACACCATCAGGATCACCCAGGCCTGAGCCCGCGCCAGCGCCAGCACCAAAGCCACGCCAAACAGCACAATCAGCATGATCTGATAGGCAATGTGCCCTGCCTTCATCCGCAGGAACTGTTTGCGCTCGTCCACAGCGTTGATGTGGGCCTCCTGTTTCCGGGCCTGGTAGGCGGCCTGGCGCTGGGGAGCCTGCCAATAGATCACCCGGGCCAGATGGACCGTTCCCGCCGAGACCAGACCCACTCCGGCCGCAAAAACCATGGTATCGTAATATTCCACCCGCATGACCAGGCCCACAGCTATCAGCACCACACCGATCACGATATCCACGACAAAAGGCATTCGCTCTTTCATGTTCCATCCTCCTCTTCATAGATGAAAATGTCCTCAATGCTCATCCCGAAGTACCGCGCAATCTTAAAAGCCAGCAGAATGGAAGGGTTATACCGTCCATTCTCCAGAGAACCAATGGTCTGGCGGGATACCTCAAGGGCATTGGCCAGTTCTTCCTGTCGGATGCCGCGCTCCTTGCGCAGCTGTTCCAGCCGATTTTTCATTTCCTGCCTCCCTTCCAGATGGAAAGTTTGCTTTCCATGATTTCAGTATAGCAGGTTTTCCCAGAATGTCAAGCTTGCTTTCCATTTTGGATGAGATTGAAGTCAAGGCAGCCCGACGGCTCTATACATACCGGCAGAATCTATCTTGACTCCCTCCGCGGAATCTGTTATACTTCATACATACCAAGAGAACGTTTCAAGGAGGCTTGCGGTATGGCGCGCAACAAATACCCTGAGGAGACGGTGGAGCGCATTCTGGATGCGGCACAGCGCCTTTTCCTAGAAAAAGGCTATGAGAACACCACCATTCAGGATATCGTGGACCAGCTGGGCGGCATGACCAAGGGTGCCGTCTACCATCATTTCAAGTCCAAGGAAGAAATCATGGACGCCGTGGGCGACCGGATGTTTGAGCAGAACAACCCGTTTGAGGCGGTGCGCAGCCGCACCGACCTGAATGCTTTGCAGAAATTGCGGGAAGCAATCCGCCTCAACCAGGCCGACGCCTCCCGCACCGATCTTACCGTCCAGGCCATCCCCCTCACCCACAATCCCCGGCTTCTGGTGGAGATGATCGACGCCAACCGCCGGATTTTGACCCCCTACTACTACCAGCTTTTGGAGGAGGGCAACCGGGACGGTTCCCTCCACACCGACTATGCCCGGGAAATCTCCGAGCTGCTCCCCCTGCTCACCAGCCTCTGGCTGCTGCCGGCAGTCTTTCCTTCCACCAAGGAGGAGGCCCGGCACAAGTTCCTGTTTCTCGGCGACATGCTGGAGAAAATGGGGGTTCCCCTCTTCGACGATGAAACACGCCGCCTGGTGGATGATTTCTTCGACCGCATCCCCGACGGCGTCTATCCAAACTGATTTTCTGTTGCCTCTCATCCAGAGGCAATTTTTTGAAAGCATATACATTCATTCAGTAGGTATTATTCTTTGCAGAGCGCGGCGCAGGCCGCTTTTCTTTCGGGATTATACATACCTTTCGAATGTATCAAACAAAAGGAGGCACTGTATGCAAGACATTGTACTTTCCGCCCAGGGGTTGACCAAATGCCGGGGTAGGCCTGTAGAGAAAATCCGTTCCTGCTGCCATCGTGGCGGGGGTGATTCTGGTGATTCTGGTCTGTCAGGTGATGCCGGTCACCTTCTTTCATCCCGCTTTGCTGGCCCTTCTTCCGCTTTTGTTCGCTTTGCTGGCCGCGTTGGCCGCGGGTTCTCTGTTCCAACCGGTTGAAAATATGGAGGTATCGTCAATGACATCCAAACGACTCTTCAACTCCAACTTCACCTTTCTGATTCTGGGTCAGATCAGTTCCCTGTTGGGAAACTATACCCTCAAATTTGCTCTTTCTATGTACATTTTGGAGCAGACCGGGTCAGCAACTCTTTTCGCCAGCCTGCTGGCCGCAGCCATGGTGCCCACCATTCTGATTTCACCCTTTGGGGGAATTCTGGCCGACCGGGCTGACCGCCGGATGGTTATGGTGGGGCTGGATGCCTGTTCCGGTGCGGCGGTCCTGCTGGCCGCGCTCGCCCTGCCCAAAGGGCACGACATTGCCGTGATTGCGGTTTTGCTGGTGGTTTTGTCCATCCTGGCCGCCTTTGAGTCCCCCACCGTCCAGGCCTGCGTGCCCCAGATGCTCCCGGAGGAACGGGTCCTGCAGGGCAACGCCGTGGTGAACCAGGTGTCCGCCATTGCGTCCATGGTGACCCCTTTTCTGGGCAGCCTCTTTTACACCGCCTTTGGAATTCAGCCCGTCTTTTATGCCGCTGTGGCCTGCTTTTTTCTGACGGCCCTGCTGGAATGTCTGATCCATCTGCCTCCCGTTGCATCTGAAAACCATCTTGGCCTGCGCGCTATCCTGCGGGATGATTTTGCCGCCACCCTCCGCTTCCTCCGCCGGGAACAGCCCGCCATTGTTAAACTGCTTCTGCTGGCAGCGCTGGCAAGCTTCTTTGTTGCAGGCACGGTGGTCGTGGGATTCCCCTACCTGGTACGGACGGTGCTGGGCCTTTCGGCCAGCCATTATGGCGCTGCCGAGAGCGCCATGGGCGTCGCCGCCATTCTGGGCGGCCTGTTGGTAGGACTGCTGGCCCAAAAGTTCCGTCCCCGCCACCTCACCGCGGTTTTTCTGCTGCTGGGGCTCTGCCTTCTGCCTGCAGGCGCGGCCTTTCTGGCGCCCCTCAGCTCCTGGAGCCGCTATTTGATCCTGATGGCCGCTTTCTGCGTCTGCCAAATGGGATGCAGCATCTTTTCCACCTACTCCATCACCCTCATCCAGGCCCGCACCCCTGCCCAGCTGATGGGCAAAGTCATGTCCTGCGTCTTTACCCTCTCCATGTGCGCCCAGCCCCTGGGCCAGCTGATCTATGGAGCACTGTTTGACCGCTTCGCCGCCTGCGTCTACTGGGTTCTCATCCCCAGCGGTTTGATCCTCTGCGTCATTGGCTGCGGGTCCGCCGGATTTTTCGCCCGCCTCCGTGAAAATCAGACCGGTTGAATGAGAAGCAGTCTCCCCTATTCTCTCGGCCCGGTAAATACACAAAGTCCCCTGTCCGCAGACTTTGCAGGCAGGGGATTTTGTTAGAGAAAATTCCGGGCGTCATGAAAGCAAGAGCATTCGCTCTATACCGCAAAACAGGGCGCTCCCCGAAAGAGCGCCCTGTCTGAAGCAGGATTTATATGGGAACGCATCCCGGAGGGATGGCTCTCTTTATGGAAACTGGCGATTACTCCTCTGCGGGGGTATCCTCAAAGCCGAGGACCGCGGTCACAATGGCCGCTACGGCGATATCCACCGCAATGGCGATGGCCATGGCCCACATGGTCTGCTGGAAGATGGGCAGCGCCAGAATGGTGGAGTAGCCATAGACGTAGGCCGTGGCGCCCAGCGCACCGGCCACCACGCCGCCGGCAGCCGCACCCACCATGATGCCGATCATGGGCTTTTTCAGGCGGAGGTTGACGCCGTAGAGCGCCGGCTCGGTGACGCCGGCCACGATGCAGCCAAAGGCAAGGCTCAGGCACTCAGCGCGGAAAGCCTTGTTTTTGGTACGGAGAGCCACGCCCAGGCAGGCGCCGCCCTCAGCCATGTTGTGCAGGATGTAGGAGGGGCGGAAAAAGACATCATAGCCCGGGTCGGCAAAGGCCTGCACCATGAAGGGAGTGACGGCGTGGTGCATACCGGTCATGACCAGCCAGGGCATGGCGGCGGCCAGCAGCGCAATGGCCACCGGGCCAAAGGTGGCAGATGCCCACAGGAAGAAGTGAACGATGACGCCGCCCACCAGGTCGCCCAGAGGTCCCAGAACCGTGATGCCGGCCACATAGGTCAGGCCCATAGTGCACACGCCCACCAGAACGGTGCGCAGGATGCCGGGAATGATTTTGGTGAGAATTTTCTCACAGTAGTACGCAAAGATACCGATGAGCAGGGCGGGCAGCAGGGTGCTGTTGTAGCTGACCTTGGTGACCGGCAGGGAGAAAATGGTCACCGGGCCGTCCGCAAACATGGCAATAAAATCGGGGTAGACCAGAGCGGCCGCCACGCTCATGGCATACAGCGGGGTTCCGCCCAGCTTTTTGGCCACGCCATAGGCCACAAACACCGGCATGAAGTAGAACGGCACATTGGCCAGCTGGCTCAGCAGAGTATACGAGGAGGTCCCCTCAAAAGCAGGATACACCAGGGTAGCCAGCAGCAGGAACACCTTGAGCATGCCGCCCGACACAAGGCCCGGAATCAGCGGGGTGACCGAGGCCGACACAAAGCCAATGAGGCGGTTGCCCAGGTCGGCGGCTTTCGCCTTGCCGGTGAGCTTGGGCTTTTCCGCCGGGGTGTCGTCATCCGGGACCACACCGCCGGCCTTGCCGCCGGCGGCCTCATAGATCTTGACCGCCTCGGTGTACACCGGAATCACGTTTTTGCCCAGGACAATCTGCAGCTCATCGGTGGCAAAGACCACGCCGAGCACCCCTTTGATGGCCTTGATTTCCTCGGTCCGGACAGCCCCTTTGTTCCGCACAAAGAAGCGCAGCCGGGTGGAGCAGTGGGTGACGCTGGACAGGTTGGCACAGCCGGGTGGAGCAGTGGGTGACGCTGGACAGGTTGGCACAGCCGCCGCTGAGCTCAACGAGGGTTTGGGCTACTTGTTTGGCATCCATGTTTGTACTTCCTTTCTCATGAAAAGTTTCTGTTTGCAGAGGGCGACAAAATCGACTATACTGGGTGCATGAAAAGCAGGAGGTGCCGCCATGATTCTTGAAAAACTGTCCGGCGAAAAATTCACCGCATCCGAAAAACAGGTGGTGGACTTTATTCAGCAATACCCGCGGGTGGTGATCAATCTCTCTTTGGAGGAGCTGGCCGCCGAGACCTTTGTGTCCCAGGCATCCATCATCCGACTGTCCAAAAAGCTGGGCGCCAAGGGCTTTGCCGACTTCAAAATCCAGCTGGCCGCCGAGCTGAGCACCTTTGCCCAGGACGAAAAGGAAATCCCGGTGGACATCCCCATCCCGGAGGGCTGCACCACGCCGGACATCGCCCGCACCTTTTACAATTTATCCCGCCAGGCACTGGACACCACCCTGCATGCGCTGGACGTCATTGCCCTGCAAAAGGCGGCCACCCTGCTGGCCTATGCGGATTTCATTCATCTGTACGGCCGGGGCGAATCGCTGATTGTGGCGGAGGATTTTCACTACAAGCTGCTGCGGATCGGGATGCACTCCCAGCTGGAAACCCTGAACGGTTTCCAGGAGGCCCGCAGCCGCATCCCCAATCCCAGACTGAAGGAAGCGGCCCTGGTGATCTCCCAGTACTGCAACAGCCGCCAGGTCCACTATGTGATCGATGAACTGATGAGCGCCGGCATCCCCTTCGTGCTGCTGACGGCCGCCGAAAATCCCTGGCCCTACAACAAATACGCTGCGGCCACCCTGCGGATCAGCTGCAGCGAAAGCCGCTACAAAATGGGCAGTTTTGCCTCCCGCACCGCCATGCTGTTCCTGCTGGACTGTCTGTACGGGGAGATTTTCTCCCGCCAATATGAGCGGAACAAGGACAATCTGGCGGCCTTTTCCAAGCGGAAAACCGAGCGGGACTACTATTACACCTTCCTGCCTGAAAAACCAGCGGAGGACCTGACTTAAACCCGGGCCACGCTGTCGGCGCGGGCCGCCTGGGCCACCGCCGAGGCCACTGCATCCCGGACCCGGCTGTCAAAGGCCAGCGGCAGGATGTTTTCGCTGTTCAGTTCGGATGCGGGAATCAGGCCGGCAATGGCATGGGCCGCCGCAATCTTCATTCCCTCGGTGACCCGGCTGGCCCGGGCATCCAGAACGCCCCGGAACAACCCCGGGAAAACCAGCACATTGTTGACCTGGTTGGGATAATCGCTGCGGCCGGTGCAGACCACCGCCGCGCCCGCCTCTTTTGCCAGGGTGGGGTCGATTTCGGGGG